>CAYOHO010000270.1:0-3794 GCA_964403755.1 uncultured Oscillospiraceae bacterium | reverse complement strand
GACGCGCGCGAGGTCGTAGCGCTTCGGATCGAAGAACATGTTATTGAGGAGCGTCTCAGCGCCCTCGACGGAGACAGGCTCGCCCGGACGCAGCTTCTTGTAGAGCTCCTGCAGGCCTTCCTCGCGATTGCGGCAGCCGTCCTTCTGCAATGTCTGCATCAGGCTGTTCTCTTCGCCGAACGTCTCGATGATCTGCTCGTTGGTGCCGAAGCCGAGCGAGCGCAGGAAGACGGTCAGGTGGAACTTGCGGGTGCGGTCGACGCGCACCCAGAGGATGTCGTTGGCATCCGTCTCGTACTCGAGCCAGGCGCCGCGGTTCGGGATGATCTGCGAAAAGTAGAGGTCCTTGTCGCTCTTGTCCCGCGTGATATCGAAATAGGCGCCCGGAGAACGCACCAGCTGGCTGATGATGACCCGCTCGGCGCCGTTGATGATGAAGGTGCCGTTGTCGGTCATGATCGGGAATTCGCCGATGTAGATCTGCTGGTCCTTGATGATGTTGTCGCGCTTGTTGTTCAGGCGGACCTTGACGCGCAGCGGCGCGGCGTAGTTGGCGTCGCGCTCCTTGCATTCCTCAATCGAGTAGGTCGGGTTATTGATGTCGAACTCGCGGTCGATGAACGAGAGCTCGATGTCGCCCGAATAGTCCGTGATCGGAGAAACGTCTTTAAGAACTTCCATCAGGCCCTCGTCGAGGAACCACTGATAGGAGTTCTTCTGGATTTCGATCAGGTTCGGGATGTCGATCACTTCATCGATTCTGGAATAGGACATTCTTTCGGCTCTTCCCAACTTGACGGGACGCACCATTAATGATCACCTCACGCATCTGACGGCCAGGGCCGCCGGCTATGCCACCGCACTCCGGATAGGGACCGTGTTGACGGCTTTGCGGCTCATGCTATAATTGTCTCGAAAAGAGGGACTATCTATCTGTGATGCAACGGGCAGATCACCCCCACCTTATTGACACGTTATAAAATAATAGCATCATGTTCCCTGCCTGTCAATTGAAATATTGACGGGGAACGATCTTGTCAATGGATATTCTGGACGGTCTTCCGCATGAAGCGGAGACCGTTTTTTTATGCCGCCGGCCGCTCTCCGGAACCGCCGGACCGTGCATCCTGCCGGTTGACAGACGCCGGCCTGGCCACCATGCCGGACAAGCCGGCCTGGTGGGGCCAAGGCGAAGCCTGGCCGGAAAAGACAGCCCCCCGGCTGGTGCCGGGGGGCTGTCGTCTGGATTCTGTCAGGGCTGCCGCCAGGACTGGCTGGCTGCTGCGGGCGATCTGGCGGCATGCCGTCTGGGTCAGGAAGGGCGTCGGTCAGCCCACAAACATCAGGCCGGGCTGCTTGAGCGTATAGGGATACTTGGCAGCCTCATCCTTGAGGTACTGGTCGTAGGCGTTGTTCTTCAGGGTGTTGCGGGCGGTGAGCTCCCAGTCCTTGCCGTCGACCTTCTCGAAGTACATCACGTGGAAGCCATAGTCGGTCTGGACGATGCCGGTGTCGCCGGCCTTGCGGGCGGGATCCATGATCCAGGCGTCGAATTCATCGACCATGGAGCCGGGCTTGATGTTCTCATACAGGCCGCCATTGGTGCTGCTGCCGGTATCGGTGGAGTACTTCTCGGCAAGGGCTCCGAAGGCTTCCGCCGTCTGGGCGCCGGCCTTGTACTCGGCCAGGACCTTCTCGGCCTCGGCCTTCTTCTCCTTGAGCTCGGCGGAAACCAGCGTGTTGCGCTCGGCGCCGATCAGGATGTGGCGGACGCTGACCTGGTTGAAGTAGGCGCGGCTGCGGGATTCGAAGAGGTAGACCTCGTATCCGTCGCTGGCTTCAAAGACGGACTTGTCGCCGGCCTTGCGGGCGGCATCGAACAGCCAGGGCGCGCCTTCGGTCGAGGTGACGTCCGCCTTGAAGGCGTACTTGGAGAGCGTCTTGTCGCCGGACATGTAGCTGGCCTGGTCGGCATCGGTGGCGTAGTTGACGGAAGCCTTCTTGAAGGTGTCGGCATCCTTGACTTCGGCCAGCATCTTGTCGGCCTTGTCCTTGGCCGCCTTCATGGCGAGGGACTTGACCTCGTCGCTGGCGTCGGTGGCGTAGACGGCCTTCACCAGGAACGAGCGGTATCTGACGAAGTCATAGGTGTCCTTGTTGGCATCATACTCGGTCTTCAGCTGGCCGTCGGTGATCGTGAAGCCGGCGACGACCTTGTCGGAGTACTGGTTGGCAAGCAGGATGCGCTCGAGGATCGGGCGCATGAGCTCCTTGGTCATGCCGGAGCCGAAGGCGTCGGCGAACAGCTTGTCGACCGAGACCTTCTGGGTGGTGGCCTGCGCTTCGGCGGAGGCGAAGTAGTCTTCCAGCTGCTTCTTGCTGGCATCGCTCAGGGTCATGTTCTCGGCCTTCGCCTTCTCGGAGAGCATCACGATGTTCTGCAGCTCCTTGGCAGCGGAGTCCTTGATATAGTCGGCCAGTGTCTTGAAGCCTTCCATGTTGCTCGGTCCGCTCAGGGTGGCCTTGCCCTCGGCGGTGGTCGCCGAGATGCCATACTGGTTGGCGATCGAGTGGAAGTAGAAGTTCAGCTCGGAGCCCTTGATCGACTGATTGCCGATGGTGGCTGCGGTCAGCATGCGGGTCGGGATGCCGGCGCGAATGACGGCATATCCGCCATAGGCCAGGAGGGCCAGGACGAGCACGATGGCGACCACGGTGCGGACAACGCGGCTGTTCAGGCGGATCGGCTTCTTGCCGCCGGTCTTCGACCGCATGGCGGCCAGGCGGGCTTTGCGCTCTTCACGGCTGGCTTCGGAGCGCCAGACTTCGGACTGTTTCTTTGTTTCACTCATGTGGGAACCATCCTTCACTTTTGGGGACAAAAGTCAAAAGCCATTATACAGGTTCTTTTGACAGGACACAAGAAAAAGCATACCGGATGAATGTGGCAAAAATATGGCAATTCATCCGCCAATGGACTATCTGTGCCGGCTTATTCGTGCAGATTGCCCTTTTCCAGACTTTCGGTGGACGTGCCAGGCAGGCGCAGAGCCGGCCGGTAGCCGAGCTCGGCCGCCTTCTTGTAGAAGCTGGTCTGCCGGAGCCCGCTCAGGCGAACAGCCTCCGGGCCGCTGATCTCGCCCAGCGACCAGCGCCGGCAGAGGTCGCGGAAGCCGGCCGGTATGGATACCGGCGGACGGCCGATGCGGCGGCCTTCGTCGCGCGCCCGGGCGATGCCGATCTTCTTGCGCCGCGACTGTCCGGCAAAGTCGAGGCGACGGAACGAGGCCAGCAGGCGCATGGACTTCTGGCCGGCCGCCGTGCGCATATCGAGGCCCTCCTCGAGCAGGACCAGTGCAGCGCCGCTCCGGTCCATGGCTTCTGCCAGTTCGAGGAAATCCTTGAGGCTGTCGCAGATGCGGTCGGCAGCCGCGGCATAGACGACATCGCCCGGCTGCAGGGCAGCCAGCAGGCGGCTGCGCTGCTCCCAGCGGTCAGCCTTTTCATGGCGCTCGACATAAAGCCGGTCAAAGCCGCCGATCGTGTCAAGCTGCATGGCCTGGCGGCTGATCTGAGTCTCCTGGCCATCGAGGCGCATGAATCCGTAGCGGCTCATGCCTCCCCTCCAGCCAGAGCGACGATGTCGGCCGGCCGTTCCGCCCAGAAATGCGGCGCCTCGGCACGCAGGTCGGCATAGGGCATGCGCGTCCAGCCGACAGCACAGGCAGCACAGCCGGCCGCATGGGCGCTCCGGATGTCGTGCACGCTGTCGCCGACAAACAGGACACGGCCCG
>CAYOHO010000269.1:0-3807 GCA_964403755.1 uncultured Oscillospiraceae bacterium | reverse complement strand
GGCCTGCATCTCGAACGGCTCGCCGCTGCGGTCCTGGGCTGTGATGGTCAGGGTCTCGGGCCGCTCGACATCCCCCCAGGTGCCGGGAATCGACAGGCAGCCTTCGCAGCTCGTCTGGCTGCCGCTGGCGTCGCGGATCACCGGGTTGATGAACTCGATCAGGCCGCTGCCGTCGTTGATGTCGACGACGAAGACGCGGCGCAGGACACCGACCTGCGGTGCGGCAAGGCCGATGCCATTGCTCTCGTACATGGTTTCGGCCATGTCGTCGAGCAGCTGGTGGAGGCGGGCGTCGAATTCGGTGACGAGCCTGGCTTTCTTGCGCAGGGTCTCTTCCCCGTCCTTGAGGATCTGGCGGATGGCCATGGTCAATTTCCTTTCAGTGGACGGCGCCCCAGGGCGCCGGTTGTGTTGCGATAGCAGGATCTTCAGGTGCTGGTCCGCTCCCCGGCCCATAAGGGCGGGAGGCTTGGGTCCATCTTGGCATTATACCACATTTCACATCAGTTGATAAGGATCGATGTCGATGGCGCGTGACAGGTGCTGGAAGTCGAAATGGTCGATCGCCGGGGCCAGAAAGGCTGCCAGCAGGTCGGGATTCCGGCCCTTCAAGATGATGCGCCAGCGGAAGCGGCCGCGGATGCGGTAGATCGGCGCCCGCGCCGGTTCGTAGATCTCGACGCCTTCGTACTCGGGCACGGCCTGGCGCCGGGCGGCCAGGATGGCGTGCAGGATGCTGATGCGTTCGCGCACGGCCGGTTCCGACTGTCCGGCCAGCGTGACCGCGGCGATGGCCCCGAATGGCGGATAGCGCATCTGGCGGCGGAACACGACCTCTTCGCGGTAGAAGGTGCGGAAGTCCTGGGCGGCGGCGCAGCGGATGGCGAAATCGTCGATGTTGTAGGCCTGGATCACGACCTGCCCGGGATCCTCTCCCCGCCCCGCCCGGCCGGCGGCCTGCGTGATCAGGGCAAAGGCGCGCTCGGAGGCGCGGAAGTCGGAAATGCCGAGCATCAGGTCAGCCGACAGGATGCCGAC
This sequence comes from uncultured Oscillospiraceae bacterium, assembly GCA_964403755.1. GTDB lineage: Bacteria > Bacillota > Clostridia > Saccharofermentanales > UBA5734 > JAXGXQ01. The sequence continues at coordinate 2,769 of CAYOHO010000269.1, read as the reverse complement.
CACGGTGACATTGGGGATGTCGTGCCCCTTTGCGATCATCTGGGTGCCGATCAGCACGTCGGCCCCGCGGCTGATGAAACGATCAAGCAGCTCGCTGTGCGAGAGCCGTCCAGCCGTCGTGTCCTGGTCCATGCGGAGCGTCCGCATATCAGGGAATTCACGTTTGAACAGCTCCTCGACCTGCTGGGTTCCGGCACCGAAGCGGCCGATACGGCGGCTGCCGCAGCTCGGGCAGACAGCGGGAACCGCTGCAATCCGGCCGCAGTAGTGGCAGATCAGCTGTTCCCTGACGGGGGTGCCGGCTGACGATGCCGTGCCGGCAGAGGACGCCACGCCGGATGAAGGCGCCGCCCCGGCTGGCAGTGCATTGCCGGCTGGCGGTGCATTGCAGGCTGAGGACATCGTGCTGCCCTGGGCAGCGGATGCCGGTGACTGGCGGGCGTGGCTGGTCATGGCGACGCTGCAGACCCGGCAGCGGACGACATAGCCGCAGTCACGGCAGAGCACGAATCCGGAATAGCCGCGGCGGTTGATCAGGATCATCGCCTGGTGCCCGCTCTGGACCGCCTCGCGCAGGCGGGCGGCCAGTTCGCGGCTGAACAGGCTGCGGTTGCCATCGGCCAGTTCGCGGCGCATATCGACAATCATGGTGCGCGGCAGCTCGGCCCGGGTGGCCCGTTCGTTCAAGGTCAGCAGAACCGACTGGCCGGATTCGGTGCGGTTGAAGCTCTCGATCGACGGCGTCGCGGAGCCGAGCACCAGGGCCGCGCCGTGCTCGCGGGCACGCAGGCGGGCAATGTCGCGGGCATGGTAGCGCGGATGGGTTTCCGACTTGTAGCTGGATTCCTGCTCCTCATCGAGCACGATCAGTCCGATCCGGTCAAGTGGCGCGAAGATCGCCGAACGGGCGCCGACGACCATCTGGACATCGCCTGCGAGAATGCGGTTCCACTGCTCGGCCCGCTCGGAAGGCAACAGCCGGCTGTGCAGCACGGCGGCGCGGGTTCCAAAGCGGGCGCGGATGCGGGCCGTCATCTGGGGCGTGAGGGCGATCTCGGGTACGAGGATGATGACGCTTCGGCCGTCGGCCATGGCCTGGCGCGCCGCCTGCAGATAGACTTCCGTCTTGCCGCTGCCGGTGACGCCGAAGAGCAGGAATTCGCTGAGCCGGCCGAATTCCTCTTCAGCTACCAGGGTGCGGGTGATCGGTTCCAGGGCTGCCTTCTGCTCGTCATTGAGTGTCAGGTCGGCAGCCAGTGCGGTGATGTCTTCGGCCTCCGGCTCCGGTTCAGGCTGGAGATTGACGTTCTCGAAGCGGATGATCCCCTTCTTGGCCAGGGTGTCGAGCGTGGCTCGGCTCACTTGGGCGGCGGCCATGACCTCAACGGTCGGCACGGGACCGTACTCGAGCAGCAGCTCGATGACCCGCACCTGACCGATCCGGTCGATCGCGCCGTCGGTCAGCAGCTCCTGGGCCTCGTCCGGATCCGTGAGAATGGCGAGCCGCGCGCGCTTGCCGCGGATCGACGTGACGGCTGCCGGCAGCATGCAGCGGATGGCATCGCCATAGGTGCAGATGTAGCGGTCGCGCATCTGGGCGGCCAGGCGCAGCTGGTCGGGCCGGAGCACCGGGCGCGGCGCCAGCAGGCGCCGGATCGGCTTGATGTAGAAGTCGGTCCCGGCATCCGGCTTGAGTGCCAGGACATATGCTTCCTGGGCACGGCTGCCGCTGCCGAAGGGTACCTCGACACGGCTGCCGACGGCGACCTTTTCCGCCAGCTCTGCGGGGACGGCATAGGTGTAGCTGCGGTCGAAGGTGCGTGTCGATTCACGCAGGACAACATCACAGAACATCGTCATGACCTCCCGGGAGCACCAGATTATTCACCATTATACGGCATTTTTCCGGGCCCTGCCGTCACCCGGCGGCCAGGCAGCGCAGTCTGGCGCCATTTCCGCCAGTCTGTCCGTGACCGCATCCGCCGGCGGCCGACGCCGGCCCAGCGTGTCTTCCGCCTACTGGCCGATGAATTCGAAGAGATCGATCTGCGCCGACTGCGGCAGTCCCTCGAGGCACCCGGCCGCGGCCAGCGTCTCGATGGCCGCCGAACCGAGGCCGGCCCGGTTGGCCAGCTCGTCGCGCGACTTGAACGGTCCGGCGGCGCGGGCGGCGACGATGCTCTCGGCCACGGCCCGGCTGATGCCCGGCACGGCCGATAGGGGCGGCCGGATCGCGCCTTCCCCTTCCGGCAGGAAGCGGTAGGCGTCCGAGGCGAAGAGGTCCAGCGGCAGGAAGGTGATGCCGCGCAGGTGCATCTCCTCGACGATTTCGAGAATGTAGAAGATCTTCTGCTCACGGTCGGTCGCGTCACGGAAGCGCGCCTGCAGCTGCTCGCGCTCGCGCCGGACATGGGCGTGGCCGCGGGTCATGAGCGTGCTGTCGAACTCGTCGGCCCGCACCGTGAAGTAAGCGCAGTAGTAGGCCACCGGCCGGTAGACCTTGAACCAGGCGATGCGCAGCGAGGAGATCGTGTAGGCCGCGGCGTGGGCCTTTGGGAACATGTACTTGATCTTCTTGCAGGACTGGATGTACCACTCCGGCACGCCGCACTGCTGCATCAGCTCTTCATGCTGCTGGGAGAGTCCCTTGCCTTTGCGCACCTTCTCCATGATGTCGAAGGATGCCTTGGCCGGCAGGTTCTTGTGGATCAGGTAGGTCATGATGCTGTCGCGGCAGCCGATGACCTCCTCGATCGTGCAGGTGCCGTT
>CAYOHO010000268.1:0-3860 GCA_964403755.1 uncultured Oscillospiraceae bacterium | reverse complement strand
CCTGGTTGAACTTCTTCTGGTAGGCATCGGCGAAGGCCTTGCCGGCCGGGGTGGTGACTTCGACGGTCCAGTCGGCGACGGCGTACCAGTCGTCGGCGGCGGCGCCGGCAGCCTGGCGGGCGACGGCGGACGCGAAGGAGGAGGAGCCGAGCGTCGGGATGCTCAGGCCGGCGTTGTCAGCCTGCATGCAGATCAGGGAGGCATAGTTCTGGTGGCTGATGGCGATCAGGCCGTCGGCCTTGGAGCTCATGATCTGGTTGATGATCGGGGCGAACTGCTTCTCATCCACGTTGTGGGTGAAGATCAGCTTCGGGTCGACGGTGATGCCGAGGGTCTTGAGGGCGGCGACCGTCTGGTCCTTGAGGCCCGTGCCGAAGGAGTCGGCAATGTGCAGGATGGCGGGGTTCTTCATCTTGAGCGTGCCAGTGGCGGCCTTGGCGAGCAGCATGCCGGACTTGTCGTCAGTCATGCGGGCCTGCCACATGTAGGGGTTGTTCTCCTTGGGGATGTTGGCGGACGAGCCGCCGGCCATGAACGGGATCTTCTTCTCCTTGACCGCCGGGGAGACGGCGATACAGTAGGCGGAGTAGGTGGAGCCGAAGATGGCGGAGACCTTGCTGTTGCTGAGCAGCTTGTTCATGGCGTTGACGGAGGCGGTCTGGTTGTCGACTTCGTCCTCGAAGACCAGCTCGACCTGCTTGCCGAGGAGGCCGCCCTTGGCGTTGATCTGCTCGGCAGCCAGCGTGGCGCCGTTCTTGACGTAGTCGCCGACCAGCTTGTTGGTGCCGCTGAGGGCGGCTGTCACGCCGATGTAGATCTTGTCGAGCTTGTCATAGGCGCCTGTCCCGGCGGCGGAGCCGGCTGTGGTCGTCGCGCCGGCGGAGGTGGCTGTGGTCGCAGCCGACGAGGCCGTGGTGGCAGCCTTGGTCGTGGCGGCGGTGGTCGCCGTGGTGGTGGCGACCGTCGTGCAGGCGGTCAGAGAGAGAAGGGCAACGAGAAGGATTGCGAGCAGTGCACGTTTCTTCATGTGTTTGTCTTCCTCCATTTTTTATTTGTCCCGGCCCGTCCTGGGGCCCAAGAACCGACGTCAATTCTGTCACGCCTGGATGACAAGGAATGGTGCGAATAGAGACAAGCGCAATGATTGGTGAAAACGACAGGGTATCGCCACCCGTATAGTGACGATTATAGCAAAGCGCCTATCCCAATACAACAAATCCTTGCCACTGAAGTTTCACAGCAAGAACAAGCCTTCATGGTATGCGTACCATGCAAACGTTTAATGTCCAATTGTTTCCAGCCTGTGAACGAACGTCCTGCCGTTCGCGTACCAAAGGCACACTCCCTGAGATCAGTACGAGGACCATCGGGTTTCACTTGAATTACCCGCTGCACTTATCTATACTTGAGCATGAATGGGGTCACATGCCCCCCGGACGCGACTGCTCCGGAAGCGCCGGCTGCAGTCAGCCCCGGCGCGACCCGGAAGCACCGGCTCAGCCGGTCCCGGCGGGACGCGAAGCGTCCTGGAAGAAGCTGGAAACCGGTCCGCCCCTGCGGGCGGACACTGTCATCTACGAGAGGGGGCAAGCGCTCTGCGCGTCCACATGAAAGCACTGGTCAAATACGAAGCCGGACCCGGAAACCTCGAGATTCGTGACATCCCCGAGCCGAAGGCCGGACCCGGCCAGGTCAAGATCGAAGTGAAGGAAGCCGGCATCTGCGGTTCAGACCTTCACATCTACCACAGCGACATCGCCATCCCGGTCCGGCCGCCGGTCGTCATCGGCCATGAGTTCTCCGGCGTCATCGCCGAAGTCGGCGAAGGCGTCACCGGCTGGAAGGTCGGCGACCGCGTCGTCTCCGAGACCGCCTACCATTACTGCGGCGTCTGCGACTACTGCCGCGAAGGCTTCTACAACCTCTGCGTCGAGCGCCGCACGCTCGGCTACTGGTTCAACGGCGTTTTCACGAAGTACACCGTGGTGCCGGCCGGCCGCCTCCACCACATCCCCGAGAACGTCAGCTTCACGGCCGCCGCCATGACCGAGCCGCTCGCCTGCGTCTCCCACGCCATCTATGACCTGACCACAATCAAGCCCAATGATCTGGTGCTGGTCTCCGGCCCCGGCGCGATCGGCCTGATGGCGATGCAGATTGCCAAGGCGTTCGGTGCCACCGTGATCGTCAGCGGCACCAACCTCGACACGGAGCGCCTCGAGATGGCGAAGAGCCTGGGCGCCGACTACACCATCAACGTCCAGCAGGAAAGCCTCGCCGAGCGCATCAACGCGCTGTCGAACGGCTACGGCGCCGATGTCGTGCTCGAGTGCTCGGGCAGCGGCTTCGCCGTCGACGCCGCCCTCAACGTGATCAAGAAGCGCGGCTACTTCACCCAGATCGGCCTCCCCGGCAAGAAGATCGAATTCGACATCGAGAAGGTCTGCTACCGGGAGCTGCATTTCTCCGGCTCGCTCGGCTCCAGGAACCACAGCTGGCGCATGGCCCTCGGCCTGCTCGCCAGCGGACGCGTGAAGCTCGAGCCGCTCGCCACCGTCAAGCTGCCGATCACCGAATGGCAGAAGGCATTCGACATGTTCGAGAAGAAGGAAGGGTACAAGCTCTTCCTCCTGCCGGTCGAAGACTGATCAAGGTTGTCCGGCATCCCGGCCGCCGGGCGCAAAGCCGTCCGGCAGCCGGCGGGCCTCATCACACAGGAGGTAATACATGGGCATTTCAGTGGAAAGAAAAAAGGAGCTCGCCGAACTCGCACACAAGTTCCGGATCGACGTCCTGACCACGCTGCACGGCGCGCAGACCGGCCATCCCGGCGGCTCGCTCTCCGTCTGCGAGATCCTGACGGCGCTCTATTTCGAGCAGGTCCGGGTTGACCCGAAGAACCCGTCCTGGCCCGAGCGCGACCGCGTCGTCCTCACCAAGGGACACGCCGCCCCGATGCTCTACCGCGTCCTCGCCGAGAAGGGCTTCTTCCCCGTCGAGGAGATGAAGACCCTGCGCAAGCTCAACACCCGCCTGCAGGGCCATCCGTCCTCTAAGGACACCCCGGGCGTCGAGCTTTCGACCGGCCCGCTCGGCATCGGCCTCTCCGCCTGCCTCGGCATGGCCTGCGGCCTGAAGCTCTCCAAGATCGACGCAACCGTCTTCGCCGTCATGGGCGATGGCGAGCTCGACGAGGGCACCTGCTGGGAAGCCGCGATGTCGGCGCCCAAGTTCAAGGCCGACAACCTGATCGCGATCGTCGACTGGAACGGCGTCCAGCTGGACGGCACCAACGACCAGATCATGCCGCTCGGCGACCTGGCCGCCAAGTTCCGCGCCTTCGGCTGGGAAGTCTCCGAGTGCGACGGCCACGACATCGCCTCCATCTGCAATGCGGTCGACGCCGCCCGCACGAAGAACGGCCTGCCCAAGGTCATCCTCGCCCACACCGTCAAGGGCAAGGGCGTCTCGTTCATGGAAGGCAAGAACACCTGGCATGGCAAGCCGATCAATGACGAAGAGTTCGCCAAGGCCATGCAGGAACTGGGAGGTGCTGTCTGATGCCACGCTCGATTAGAGATGTCTACGGCGACATGCTGGTGAAGTATGGCCGCGAGAACGAGAACGTCGTCGTCCTCGACGCGGACGTCGCCGGCTCCACGAAATCCGGCGTCTTCGGCAAGGAATTCCCGGAACGCTTCTTCAACGTCGGCATTGCCGAGGCCAATATGGTCGCCATGGCGGCCGGCCTCTCCACCACCGGCAAGATCCCCTTCGCCAACACCTTCGCGGTCTTCCTGACCTCGATCGGCCTGATCGGCGCCCGCGCCTTCGGCTCCTACTCCAAGCTCAACATCAAG
>CAYOHO010000267.1:0-3864 GCA_964403755.1 uncultured Oscillospiraceae bacterium | reverse complement strand
GCAAGCTCAGTCGCGATGCCATCCCAGGCATAGTAGATCCAGACCATGTCGATGCCGGTGTTGGCCTTGAGCGCGGCGACGACATCGGTCACGGTGCTCGGCACCGTCTTGACCTTGCTGAAGGAACCGCCGTCAGCGGTGACGAGGGCGCTCAGGATCGCCTTCTCGATCGGCGTGTCCCAGGTGGCGTAGACGTGGTTCTGCATGTCGCGCGGGCGCACGATGTTCTTGTCCTTGAGTGAGATGATGCCGGAGGTGTTGTGCTGGATGATCGTGCCGACGGCCTTCACGCCCAGCGGGGCCGAAGCGGTCAGGGCACTGGCGATCTCTTCCTGGAAGGAGACGCAGAACTCGGCCTTGCCGGCTGCGACCAGCGACAGGGCGCCGCCTTCGGGCGGCTGGACGATCTCGACGTCGAGGCCGGCATCCTTGAAGTAGCCGAGCTCCTTGGCGACATAGAGGCCGGTGTGGTTGGTGTTCGGCGTCCAGTCAAGCAGGAAGCGGACCTTGGTCAGGGGCTTGGCGGTTGTGGCGGCCGTGGTCGGAGCGGTTGTGGCGGCAGCGGTCGTTGCAGCCGTCGTCGCGGCGGTGGCGGCGGTTGAGGAAGAGGTGCTGGCAGCAGTCGTGGTCGAGGCGGACGTGCCACAGGCGGTGGCAGCCAGGAGGAGGACGAAGGCAAGGGCAAGCGCCAGGCTGCGGCGCAGGAAGGTTGCTGTCCGGTTTGTGGTTCTGTTCATGAATGGCTCTCCTTGTCGTATGGTTCCTGTCCGGGATCGTCATATGGTTCTTGACCGGCCTCCGGCGCCGGATGCGGGCTTTCGGGTTGGGGCCCGGGCTGTCAGGCTGGCCCGGCGGTGTCTGCTGAAGCGGGCTGTCAGGCTGGCCCGGCGGTGTCTGCCGAGCCGGCGGTGTCTGCCGGTGCGGCAGGCGCTTCGTTCTCCTGGTCCAGATGGGACCAGGGCATGAGCCGGCGCTCCAGCCAGACCGTCAGGCGGATCAGCAGCAGGCTGATGATGATGATCAGCAGGATCACGGCGAACATCTTGTCATAGGAAAAGGACTTCTTGACCCGGGTCATGTAGACGCCGAGCCCCTCGTTGCCGCCGAGCCACTCCGAGATCACCGCGCCGACGATGGCGTACGAGACGGCGATCTTGAGTCCTGAGAAGAAGGCAGGCAGCGAGGCTGGAAGCTTGACGTGACGGAACACCTGGCGCTCGCTCGCACCCATGGTGCGCAGGAGGCTGATGGTGTCCGGGTCGACACCGCGGAAGCCGTCGAGGAGGCCGACGGCAATCGGGAAGAAGACCACGATGATGATCAGGGTCACCTTGGGCGCAATGCCATAGCCCATCCAGAGCACCAGCAGCGGGGCGATGGCGACGGTCGGGATGGTCTGGCTGATGACCAGCAGCGGGAACAGCGCCTTGCGCAGGATCTCGAAGCGGTCCATCAGCATGGCCAGCGCAAATCCAAGTGCGATGCCGGCCAGCAGGCCGATGAAGGCCTCTGCCAGGGTCACGCCGGCCTGGTGCATCAGGTCGGAGAAGTTTTGCGCAAATGCCAGGATGACGTCGAGCGGCGAGGGCAGCATGAAGCGCGGCACGATTCCGGCCGTGCTGATGCCCTGCCAGAGCAGGACCAGGATGGCCATGAAGGCTGTCGGATAGCCGTTGCCGGCCAGCCAGCGGCGGAGTCGCGGCTGCTTCGTCATGACCCTGTCAGACGTGGTGCTTGGTGACCTTTTCGTCGATCGAAAGGACACCCTGCGGGTTGTAGGCGATCTTGACGTAGGACATGACACTGGGCGCACCCTCGCGGATGCAGATCAGCTGGCAGTTGCGCACGATCTCCATGAGCTGGCCGTATTCGCCCTCGACTGTTGTCTCGAAGGGGCCGACATAGGTCGGCAGGCCGCTGGACTTGATATAGGCGATTACGGCGTCGACGATGCGGATCAGCTCCTGGCCTTCGACATACGGCAGGACCTGGATGGCGACGCTGGCTTCGGCGCGGGCCGGTGCGGCGGATTCGTTCTGGTTCATGGCAGTCTCCCTTTCTGCGGCAGCGCTGGCTGCCGGCGCGGACGGCAGCTGCCTGCCGCCGTCGTGTCTGTCCGGATGGCCCGGACCGGTGCGCCGCTTGAACCGCGGCGCGCCCAAACAAAAATGCCCCCTGGAACCAGGAGGCAATTCGTGGGCGGCGATGACTGCCGCGCGTGCTCATTCCCTCCGCCGGCATTACCCGGATCAGGTTCATGGGTTTGAAGCGGCATCCACGCTTCCTCTCAGCCGACTTGCGTCAGCTCCCCCAGGCGATTCAGTTGTGGGCCCATTATGGCACTTGCATCTGCATCTGTCAAAGGGCAATTCGCGGCCGATACCACAGCTGGCCTCCCGCGAGCCGCCTCAGGAGTTCTTCATCAGGACGCCTTCGCAGGTGTTGGCGACATCTTCGCAGGCGTCGAGCACATTCTCCATGTCGTCATAGATGTCCTTCCACTTGATGATGTCGATTTCCTTCTCAGGCTGGGTGAAGAGCTGCCTGACGATCCGGCGGTAGAGCCGGTCGCCCTCTTCCTCGATTGTGTTGACGTCCTTGATCAGCTCATGCACATGCTTGGAGCGCTTGAGGGCCTTGAACTCGACCAGCGCATCGTGCAGCACGCGGGTGGCACGCTCGATCATCTCGCTCATCTGGATCGCCTCGGGGCGGACCTCGGTGATGTTGAACATGTCGAAGCGGTTGGCCACGTCCTCGATGTGGTCCGTGATGTCGTCAATCGACTTGCTGAGGGCGAAGAGGTCCTCGCGGTCAATCGGGGTGATGAAGGCGATGTGGAGGGCGTCAATCAGGCGATGGCACTCGTCGTCGGCACGATGCTCGAGGTCATGGATGGCAGCGGCCTTCTCGGTGACGTCGGTGTAGTTGCTGAGCAGGTCGTGGAGGGCGACCGCGGCCTTGTGTGAATAGGCGACGGCGGCGATCAGGACATCAAAGTAGTTCATCTCGGTTTTGCGGGCCATTTCTGTTCTCCTTTACTGCGAAAGGCCGGTCGGCTGCACCGCCGGCGGGCTGGCAGGCGATCTGCCGGGCTGTCAGAAAACCATGAGGCAGGCCTTGGCCATCAGGTAGCCGATGAGGCCGCAGCCCGGGAAGGTCAGCACCCAGGCGAGGACCATGTCCTTGACCACGCTCCAATTGACGGCGGAAAGGCGGCGGGCTGAGCCGACGCCCATGATGGCGGTTGTCTTGGTGTGGGTCGTGCTGACCGGGATGCCGGTCAGGGAGGACAGCAGCAGACAGGCGGCGGCTGCCAGGTCGGCAGCGAACCCCTGGTACTTCTCAAGCTTGACCATGTCCATGCCGACAGCCTTGATGATGCGGTAGCCGCCGGCCGAGGTGCCCAGTCCCATCACCAGTGAACAGACCAGGATGAGCCACCAGCTGAGCGTAAAGCTGCCGTCGGCGCCCTTCTTGGCAGCGCCGTTGAGGTAGAGCGCCAGCATGAACACGCCCATGAACTTCTGGCCGTCCTGGGCACCGTGCATGAAAGCCATGCTGGCGGCGCCGAAGATCTGGCCGCCGGTGAAGAAGCGGTTGGCGGTCGTGCGGCGGACGCGGGCGAACAGGACCTCGATCAGCTTCACCAGCAGAAAGCCGGAGAAGAAGCCAAGCAGCGAGGAGATACCGAGGCCGACGATGACCTTCGACCACTCCGTCATGTTGATGGCGGAGAAGCCGTTGCCCAGGGCGATGGCGCCGCCGGTGATGCCTGCGATCAGCGCATGGCTTTCGCTGGTTGGGATGCCGAAGTACCAGGCGGCAGTCGCCCAGATGACGATGGCAGCCAGCGAGGCAGCG
>CAYOHO010000266.1:0-3864 GCA_964403755.1 uncultured Oscillospiraceae bacterium | reverse complement strand
TATATAACGTGTTGACATCGCCAAGAGGCTGAAAGCATTGCTACGACTGTGTTACAGATGCATAAGGCCTCTTTCATTTTGTTTTCGCACACGCTATAATATAGCGTGTGCGAGGTGTTTATGGGACGACTGGTGTATCATCGAAAGAAGGATTCGGGGACGACCTATGTCTATGAGGTCGTCGACGAGCATTGGGACAAGGATCGGAAGCAGATGCGAAGCCGGCAGGTATGCATCGGCAAGCTCGACCCGGAAACGAACGAGATCGTCCCGTCCAGTCGGGTCCGGCGCGAGCCGCCGGTGGCAGCGACCGCCACGACGACGGCCATCGGACCGATGGTGGTCCTGAACCGGATTGCCCAGGATACGGGACTGGAACGCACCCTGAAGTCGGCATTCCCGCAGGAGTGGGCGCGCATCCTGACGCTGGCGGCGTTTCTTGTGTGCACGGGCGATGCCCTGGTCCATGCCGATGCCTGGTGCAGAAACCATGGTGTTCCGGCCGAAGGTCCCTATTCCAGCCAAAGGATCAGCGAATGGCTCGCGGCGATCACGGAAGACGGGCGGCAAAGCTTCTTCAAGGCCTGGGGCAAAAGGGTCAGCGAGAAGGATTTCCTGTGCTACGACATCACCTCCGTTTCATCGTATGCCCAGCTCAATGAATATGTCCGCTACGGCTACAACCGGGACGGCGAGCCGCTGCCGCAGATCAACCTGGCCATGGTCTACGGGCAAAGGAGCCGCCTGCCGGTCACCTACCGCGTTCTTCCGGGCGCCATCGGCGATGTCTCGACGGTCAAGCGCTTGCTGGACGGCTTTGAAAAGCTCGACTTCCCGGCCCTTTCGCTGGTCATGGACCGGGGCTTCTACAGCCTGAAGAACGTGACGGACCTCTTTGACCGGCGCTACCATTTCATCATTGGCGTGCCATCGCACCTGAAGTGGGTCAGAGGCGTCATCGACCGCTGCCAGGATGCGCTATCCAGCCCGCGCGGCTACCGGCAGCTTGACGATGAGAGCCTTTTCATGCATACGGAACTCTTTCAATGGCCTGAAAACCAGAGGCGCTGCTATCTTCACGTCTTTTACAATCCCCACCGGGCCGCGGACGACCAGGACCTTCTAATCCGAAAGCTGCTGATGTGCAAGGAAGAACTTGAAACTGGAAAGCGCGTGCCTGCCCATGAGCAGGACTATGAGCAGTTCTTCCTATTGAAGGAAACGCCGGCCCGGGGGCTCAGGGTCGACTATAACGATGAGGCGATCAAGGCCTACCGCAACAAGTACGCCGGCTTCTTCACGATCCTTTCGACTAGGAAGATGGACGCCCTGGAAGCGCTGGCGATCTACCGCAACAAGGATGTCGTCGAGAAGAGCTTTGACGACCTGAAAAACCAGCTGGACCTGAAACGGCTGCGCATGCACTCATCCGGCCGCATGAACGCCCGGATCTTTGTCCAGTTCATCGCCCTGGTCCTTCTGAGCCAGGTCCAGAAGACGCTGCGTGAACAAAGGCTCTCCGACCGCTTTTCACCCAGGCTGATGCTGGGCGAGCTGGAATCACTGACAAGGATCCACTACGCCGGCAAGTACAAGGATGTTGCCTCGGAAGTTTCAAAGACTCAACGTGAGATCCTTGAAGCCTTCGCGATTAACCCTAACACGCTATAAGTCCTCGGGATTTTAGGATCCCATATTCCAGGGACTGCCTGCATAAAATACAAGTATAATTTTCGTAGAAACGTCCTTTCGGGCGAGGATTTTTCGGGCGCATTTTTGTGTGTTTTGACGACAGTATCGACATAGTCAACAAATATTATCATACGTTTGATCGATATATCGGCAATTTTATCGCCGATTTACACAAACAAAAACATGCGAAATGTATACAGAATACCGGAATATTCCTGCTTTTCCGTCATGTCAACCGGTCGCCGGCTGACGTCGTTTTTCCATATTCATCATTTAATATCGTTATGCTTATGTATCCGTTTCCGGCCGTGTTTCCCCGGCTGCGCGGCTCCCGTTGCCGCAAGGCCCGCCGATGTTTCCAGAATTGCCTCCGGAACCTGCCTGAGGCCGGCTCCGGAGCCCGTTCCGGCACAGCTGCGGGAAGGAATCGGTTGTCCTGCAGACCCGAAAGTGAATATAATGGGGGGAGTCGGGGCATAAAGCGCCGGCTGTCCCGGACCGGCATCCGCCCTGCAGACGCAGGGGCTGCACACCGGATTCCCGGCAGCGCTTCGGCCGTCATGCCGACTGTCGAGCCCGATCGCAAGAAGCCACTATGGAAAAGGAGCTGCTCAACATGAATGATCGCATCAATGCCATGGAATCGGTTATCGGCCTGGACGGATTCGCAGTCTATGCCCGCTCAAGGATCGCCCAGGACGGCGGCGAATGGATGATGGCGCGCCGCGGCAGCGAGCGCCTGCTGGTTGCCGGCGGCGAGGGCCGGCACGGCCTTCAGGGCGAGGATGTCGGCGGCTACCGCGTCTGCCCGCTCACCATCGACAACAGCCTTGTCCTGCGCCGCAAGCTGCCGCACCTCAATCCGTCGCCGACCCGCACCGATGTCATCTCGATCGGCATGGGCGACCGCCTCGGCCGGGCCACCGTCGGTCATCTGGCCGCCATCGACGGACTGGCCGCCATGCCGGTGATCGCGCAGCAGTCGGTGCGCGAGCTCACCCTGACCGGCCGCAGCTTCCCCATTGTCCTCGCCGATGCGGTCTGGGGCGTTTTCCAGTACGGCTTCCGCAGCCCGTTCGGCGCCGACGGCGACCACCTGAAGACCCGCGATGCCGTGGCCGATGCCATCGAGTCCGGCTACACCATGATCACCCTCGACTGCTCGGAGAAGATCCACAATGAGATCTACGCCCTGAGCCAGGCGGAGCGCCGCGCCCGCTTCCAGGCCCTGCCGGCCGACGAGATCCGCTACTACACCAGCCGCTACCTGGAGCGCGCGCAGTCCTTCGGCGCCATCAGCGAGGAGACGCTCGCCGAAAGCGTGCTCGTCTATGCCGACGCCATCCGCTTTGCCGAGGAAATCTACCACGAGTACCTGGCGGCGCGTCCGGACATCAGCTTCGAAGTCTCGATCGACGAGACAGACTTCCCGACCACCCTTTTTGCCCACGCCTACGTCGCCACCGAGCTGATCGAGCGCTTCCACGTCCGCGTCATCAGCATGGCGCCGCGCTTCGTCGGCGAGTTCCAGAAGGGAATCGACTATATCGGCGACATCAGCGAATTTGACCGTCTGCTGGTCGGCCACCAGGCCATCGCCAGCGAGTGGGGCTACAAGATCAGCTTCCATTCCGGCAGCGACAAGTTCTCCATCTTCCCCAGCGCCGCCCGCATCACCGGCGAACGCTACCACCTGAAGACCGCCGGCACCAGCTGGCTCGATTTTGTCCGCATGGTCGCGATCAAGGATCCGGCGCTCTTCCAGGAGCTGTACCAGTTCAGCCTCGACAACCTGGAGAACGCCAAGAAGAACTACCACGTCAACGTCAGCGTCGACACCTGCCCGAAGATCGCCCTTGTCTCCCCCGGCAGCTATGAGAGCCTGCTCACGGACGACAATGCCCGCCAGCTGCTGCACATCAACTACGGCAACATCCTGAAGCACGACGTGGAAGGCCAGCTGGTCTACAAGAACCGCCTCTTCACGCTGCTGGACAACGAGGAAGAGGCCTACCACCAGATCGTCCGCACCCATTTCCAGCGCCACCTGCGCGCCCTCGGCTTCACGATCGCGACCTGAGCGGAAGCTCTGCCGGAACCAAGCTCCCCGGAGCCTGTCGCCCCGGAACCCATCGCCCCGGAACCCATCGCCCCGGAACCCATCGCCCCGGA
>CAYOHO010000265.1:2375-3872 GCA_964403755.1 uncultured Oscillospiraceae bacterium | reverse complement strand
CATCGCCCGGGCGCTGAGCGTCAACCCGAGCCTGATCCTGGCCGACGAGCCGACCGGTGCGCTGGACAGCAAGTCGGGCCAGGAGATCCTGGACATCTTCCGCGAGATGCACCAGGAGGGCAAGACCATCGTGATGGTCACGCATGACCCGGCCATTGCCCGGCATGCCGAACGGACCATTGTCGTCAAGGATGGAGTGATTGTCGATGAACGTCATTGAAACCCTGAAAATCGCCCTGGAGGGCATCTGGCTCAACAAGGTCCGCTCGCTCCTGACCATCCTCGGCATCATCATCGGCACCGGCACGGTCATCATGGTCTTCGGCGTCGGCCTCGGCAGCGAGCAGGCGGTCAACGACCAGTACGCCCAGCTCAGCGTCACGACGATCTACATCAACGCCGGACCGTCGAGCACCAGTTCGCAGCTGAGCCTGAAGGACGTCGACGCGATCCTGCAGAAGGCGCCGGCCGTGATCAAGGCTTCGCCGCAGATCACCAGCAAGGTTGACACCAGCTTTAGCAGCAGCAGCTTCCAGGCCAGCCTGCTCGGTGTCTCCGAAGTCTACCGTGAGCTGACCAACCTGACCTTCCTGAGCGGCGGCTTCTTCAGCGAGGCGCAGGTCACCAGCCGGGAGAAGGTCGTCATCCTTGGCTACAACGCCGCCGAAGCCCTGCTCGGAAATGTCCGCGAAGACGTGACTGGCCAGGTCCTGACCGTCAACCGGCAGAAATACACCATTTTGGGCGTCCTGACCAGCAAGGGCGAGATGAGCAATGGCGTCAGCATCGACGACAGCATCCTCATGCCCTATACCACTGCCGAGCGCAACATCACCGGCACCGCAGTGAAGCCGAGGATCGTCGCCCAGGCCGCCGACATCAACAGTGTCGCCCTCGCGATGAGCCAGATCACCCAGGTGCTGCGCGATGCGCACCGCCTCAAGCCGGGCACCAGCGACGACTTCGTGGTCCGTGACGCCGGCAGCAAGCTGGCTTCGGCGCAGGAGACCGCCCAGACGATGTCCTTCATGCTCATCGCCGTCGCAGCCATCGTGCTGCTGGTCGGCGGCATCGGCATCATGAACGTCATGCTCGTCTCGGTCCGCGAGCGGATCAAGGAGATCGGCACCCGGATCGCCCTCGGCGCCCGCCGCAAGGACATCCTCAGCCAGTTCCTGCTCGAGTCGATCGTCCTCAGCCTGATCGGCGGCCTGATCGGCATCGGTCTCGGCGAGGCCGCCCTGCCCGCCATGGGCCAGCTCGACATCGCCACCATCCGCTCGCTCGACGCCGTGGTCGTCGCCATGGGCTTTGCCCTCACCGTCGGCATCTTCTTCGGCTACTACCCCGCCCGCAAGGCCGCTGCCCTCAACCCCATCGACGCACTGCGTCACGAGTGAAGCCGGAATATCGGTCAATGCCGCATCCTGAACTGGAAACGGCGCCATGAACCCGATGCCGCATCCTGAACTGGAAACGGCGCCATGAATAGAATTG
>CAYOHO010000265.1:0-2365 GCA_964403755.1 uncultured Oscillospiraceae bacterium | reverse complement strand
AGCGCGCAGCCCAGGCACGGCCCCGCGGCATATATGGCGAAAGCCCATCCATCCTCCCCGGAAAGAAGCAAATTGGAGGAAATTCCATGAAAACCAGCAAGAACCGTTATGACAGAACCGATCGCATCCGCCAGCTGCCGCATGCCTGGCTGGCACCCGTATCGACCCGGCGCATGATGCCGCTGGCCCGCCGGCTGCTCCTGATGGCCCTGGCCGGAACCCTGCTGCTCGCCGCCGCCGGCTGCTCCGCCCCCGCCAAGGCCTCCGGCGCCACGACCATCACCGCCAGCACCACGACCGTCGCACCGGCCGCTGCCGCCACGACAACCGATCCCGACCAGCCCGCCCGGACCGTCGATCTCTATGGCCGGGTGAAGACCATCCAGGGCAACGTCATGGTGGTCGACATCCTGACGAATCCGGCCACGACCGGGGAAACCCTGACGGCCGAGCAGAAGGCCGCCAAGCAGGCTGCCATGCAGGCGCTCAGCGAAGAGGAGCGCGCCAAGGCCAAGGCGGCCTCCCAGGCCCCGACCGGTGAATCGGTCACCGTCCTGATCCCGGTTGGCATCCCGATCAAGAGCAAGGCCAGCCAGCTGGACGGCGGCCTGATCAAGCCGGTCGCCATGACCGCCATCGTCCCCGGCTCGCTCGTCTCCGTCTGGACCGAGGACAGTGCCAAGTCCGGCAAGGTCAACGCCGAATACGTGCGCATCTCCGCCGCCTGACCGGCAGACATCTCCCACATTTTTCCCAAAGGTGCCACATTTTTCCCAAAAGGTGTCAGGCACCTTTTGGGAAAAAGCTTGTGACGCGCCCGGAAATGCCTGCCGCTCTAAGACTTTCAGGCGCGGGAAAAGAAATTTCCCAAAAGGAGCCTGACACCCCCCGGGGCTGTGACATCGTCACGGAAGGCAGCCGCCGCAGGGGGTATGATTCAGACAGTCACAGGAAAACACGCGATTCATCTGAATCAGATAAAGGAAATGGAGACCAAGAACATGGCAAGCCAGAACGTCCTGACCATCACCGCCGAGAACTTCGAGACCGAGGTGCTCAATTCCGACAAGCCCGTCCTGATCGACTTCTGGGCGGAATGGTGCTCGCCCTGCCGGATGATTGCCCCGACAGTCGAAGCGCTGGCTGATGAGATGGCCGGGAAGATCAAGGTCGGCAAGGTCAACGTCGACCAGCAGCAGGAAATCGCCGCCGCCTTCCGCGTCATGAGCATCCCGACGCTGGCCATGACCCGCGGCAATGCCGTGGTCATGCAGAGCATCGGTGTCAAGCCCAAGGATGCGCTCAAGCGGGAAATCGAGGCCGCCATCGAGCGCCCCCTGCCCACGACCTGAGTGGCAGCATGAGAAGTCGCTGACCCGATTGAATGGACAAGCGGGAGACTGGACACCCCCTTCGGTCTCCCGCTTTTTTCCGCCCGAAGGACAGCAGGCGGACTGCCGGAGGCCTGATTGAACCATGCCGGCGCGGCGAACCAGCCGAACAGTGCCTGGATGGGCCAGGCTGAACCATGCCGGCGCGGCCGGCAGGCATTCTGGAGGTGACCTCGCTTGGAGAACCGATTCGCCCTGAACCATCTGGAATATATCCATCAGGTCGACCCTTCCGGGCTCGAGTATTTCGGCTGCGACCAGAACTGGTTCCCTTCCGAGTGGCAGCAGATCTCCGGCTGCGCCCCCAGCACAGCGGCAACGCTGCTGGTCTATCTGCAGAAATCCGGGCGAATCCATTTCCCGATCGACATCCTTAGCCAGCAGGACTGCCGTCTGCTGATGGAATCGGTCTGGACCCACGTCACGCCGACCACTGACGGGATCTACCTGATCGACCAGTTCTGTGCCGGCATCCGCAGCTTTGCAGACGCCAACGGCTTTGCCCTCGACTGCCATTCCCTGCACATCCCGGAGCACCCTGAGGACCGACCTTCCCTGCAGCAGGCGATCAACTTCATCCGGGACGCCCTGGCGCACGACAGCCCCGTCGCCTTCCTCAACCTGTCGAACGGCACCGTGGCAAACCTGGAGGAATGGCACTGGGTGACGCTGGTGGCGCTGGAGACAGCCCCCTCGCCGGAAACGGCATCCGCAACCGTCTTTGACGGCGACCGGTCCGAGGTGATCGATTTCCGGCAGTGGCTGGAGACGACGGCCGAAGGCGGCGCCCTGATCTGGCTCGAGGCACCGGCAGCCGCATCGGAAGCGGTGCCGACAGCTGCGCCCACAGACGTCGGCAGCACGGACCGCCGGCCACTGAAAAATGGTGAACCGCATCAGAAATCCAGCCCTGTCAAATGATCGGAGCCCCAATAAGCAAAGGAGCCCCATGACACCATGAACCAGAAAAATCC
>CAYOHO010000264.1:0-3895 GCA_964403755.1 uncultured Oscillospiraceae bacterium | reverse complement strand
GGCCGCTGAGCGTGCCGTCAACGGACGCGCCGGTGAAGACGATCGATGTGCCGGTGATAATCGTCGAGCCGTCGCTAGCTTTGCTCGACGGGAACTCCAGGTCGAGCACCAGCCCGTCCTTGAATGTGTCGAAGGCCTTCTCGCTGGTGATCGCCACCGTCATGTAGGCATTGATCTTCTTCTCTGGAACGGTGAAGTAGTCCTTCTTCTTCGTGCCGTCGACCAGCACGCGCCAGGCCGTCACCTTGTTCGTTGCCTTGCTGATGACGATCGCCATCGTGTAGGGCGACGGCTCGGCCTCATCCCAGCCCGTACTGGTGAACCCCTGGTAGTTGAAGCTCTTCGCGCTCCGGACCTTCAGCGCCACCACCTTCGTGCCGTCAGCCGCCGAGCCTTCGGCAGCGAACAGCACCGTGCCGATCGTGGCTTCATCCGGCTTGTAGGTGCTGGCGATCTTGCTGTAGGTGGCTGCATAGAGGGCATTCAGCTCCGCCAGGCTCTCGGTGTCCGGATTCTGGGTCGCAGCCGCTGTCGTGGCGACAGCCGTGGTGGCTGCCGTGGTCGCAGCCGTGGTGGCTGTACCGGAGCCACAGCCCGCCAGGCTGACAGCCAGCAGAACGGAAAGGACCAGAATCAGCAGCAGGGTTCTTGTCACAGCGGTCTTTTTCATGCGTCCACATCTCCTGGCTGCTCGTGCAATTGCCTCAGCACTCTGGAATCCTCCGGCTACTTGGTCCAGATGCTCCAGTTGTCCGGGCGGGCCCGCATGGTCACGCCAGCCGTGTGCTTCTTGTCGAGCGTGCCGATGACGACCGCGCAGACAAACTTCATGTTGTCATTGCCGTACTGCGTGTTGTTGCTGGCGTTCATGTACTTGGTTCCCTTGAGGTACTTGGCGCATTCCAGGCCAAGTCCGCCCTCGTTGAAGCCGTTGGTGCCGGGTATGGCCGGCGTCTGGAACATGTGCGTGCCGTAGCCCATGGCGATGGCGGCGGTCTGCAGGTAGCCGGTGATGATGCCGGCGTCGTAGTAGCCGCGGTCAGGCTGGAAGGCAACGAAGCTGGGGTCGCCTTCCTTGTCCGTGCGGAACTGCGGCCGCAGGAGCCGCTCGCTGAAGACCAGGACCGTGACCGTGCCGGCTGAAGTCGCCTTGGGCTTGCCGGTGTCGCTCTTGCCGATGATAGCCAGCTGCTCGTCCGGATCCTTCACCGCGACGAGGAACCAGTCGTTCTTGCCGCCGGACGAAACGGCCAGCGAGGCATAGTGCAGAATTTTCTTCAGTTTCTCATCGGTCGGCGCGCTGGCCGCATCGGTCATGAACGCCGTTCCCGTGTTGGGGGTCGCGTTGTCGAGCGCGACCGACCGCATGGTGCCTTCCTTCTCAAACCAGTTCACGAAGTTGGAGGCATCGTAAACCTTTGCGGCGGCCAGATCCTTCTCGAGCTGAGCGATTTTCGCATTGGCCGCGGTCAGCTCCTTGTTGTCGCACGCGACGAGCAGACCGGCGAGCATGGCTAGGATCAGTACAAGTGTCAGAATCCTTTTCATCGCCTTTTCAACCTCCGAAATCCATGAAACGTGGGTGGACAGGTCACCTTGAATATAGCTGAGCGGCGATTTGATGTCAATAAATTCGAATACGTTTACGGTCCGTTGATAAAATCCGGAGCGGGCACGATCGGCTGCCAGAATGCCGGTGGGCGTGGTCTGGCCCGTCCTCGCGCATGCAGACTCCCATTCGCTAAAACATTGTTTAATTTACTTATAAGAAGACTCGTTCCGGCATGTGGTTACGGTGCCCGGTTCAAGTGCCCGGTTCAAGCGCCCGGTTTCAGCGCAGCAGGACGCCGTCATACACCAGGCCTCCGTCAGCATCGAGATGGCTGGCCAGGCGATAGGCGGGGTCGCTGATGGCATATTCGGCTGCCGGAACGCTGGTGAGCACTTCATAGAAGGCCTGGCCGCTGTCATAAAGCACCATGACCATCTGCCAGTCCTTGAGATGGGCATTGAAATAGGCGAGGGCCTTCTCGAAGCCCATGGCGCAAAGGGCGGTGGTCATGGCATCGTCGGCGGCAGCGCTGCCGCCCAGGGCGGTCAGGACGGCTATCCCCTTCTGGCCGGTGGCTGCTGCCGGCGTGTTCATCGGCCAGCCCGTCTTCGGGCTGATGATATGGCTGTAGAGCACACCGCCGAGCCGGTAGCAGTGGTCATAGTCGCCGCTGCTGGACAGGCGGACGTCACGCGTGGCCACAGACAGGTAGACGGCCTCGTCCGACGTACCTTTGCGGGGCTTGCTGAGCCCGAGTGCGAAGCGGAAGGTCCCGTTCTCCCGGGAGCGTGGCGATGCGTTCTTCAGCAGGACGATGCTGCTGCCGCCGCAGGAGAAGCTGCCGTAGGCATAGCCGCGGGCCTCGAGCAGGCGGGCGACACAGTCGGCGGCATAGCCCTTGGCGATGCCGCCGAAGTCCAGCTGTGCCTGGTAGGCGACACCGTAGACGGTAACCGGCGGAATCAGCTTGGTCAGGGTGTAGCCGGCCTGGTCGTCCCCGGCGAGGCTTACCTTGCCGAGGTCCACCAGCTGCAGGAAGGCCGTCAGGTACTTCTGGTCCGGCAGGCCGAAGCCGGCTTCCCTGCGGACCCGGTCGTAGGGCTCCGTCGGCGTGTAGCTGCTGGTGTTGAACCGGGGGGTGAAGCCCCACAGGTCGACCAGCGGGTAGACGGTGGGGTCGTACATGCCGTCCGTCGCCTCATAGGCAGCTCTGGCGACCTTGAAGATGGCGGCCGTATGGGCTGAAACCGGCAGACTCCCGCCATAGGCCAGCGCATTGAACCGGGCGATGTCGGATGTGGGGATGGAGACGGAGACAGCCTGGTCGATATCCGCCAGCAGGCGTGTGATTTCCGTCCAGGTGTCCTCGAAGCGCAGGATGCGGGCGGCATCGGAGAAATCGTCGTACAGGATCAGGGAGGAGACGGTCGAGAAGGACGCGATGGTCTGGCATTCCCGGGCGGTGAACCGGGAAAGGTCCGGCTGCGCCTGCCCGTTCTGGCTGGAACCGGGCGCCCCTTTCCAGGCAGGGGAAAGCAGGTCCGGCACGAGGCTGCCGAGCAGCAGGGCAAGCATGGCCACCGCCAGGATGACACTGATTGCGATTGCCTTCTGGTTGTGATTCATCGGGTCACCTGCGCTCACGTCCCCTTTGGGTCATCTGCGTTCACGTGTCCTCCGGTCAGCAGCGTGTCCAGCGTGCAGGTCAGGAGCACCCTGCCCTACTTGACGAAGCGGTAGAAGATCCGCTTGGCCAGTTCCGCGCTCAGGATGTAGAGTCCGATAATGCCGGCGATCAGCAGCAGGGTCGCGGGCGCCAGCGGCTCGAGGCCGAGCAGGGCGGCCAGCGGGGTCAGCGGCAGGACGAGCGTAGCCAGGATGACCCCCAGGGTGGCCAGGGCCAGGTTCCGGCTGGGCAGGCTCCTGATGAACGGGCTGCGTGTGCGGATGACCAGCACGATCAGGGCGGCCGAGATAATTGATTCGGTGAACCAGCCGGTCCGGAACTGGGTTTCCGATGCCCGGACCATGAAAAGCAGTACGCCGAACGTCAGGTAGTCGAACAGTGAGCTGATCAGGCCGAACGTGACCATGAACTTGCGGATGAAGCCGATATCCCAGCGCCGCGGCTGACTGACCAGTTCAGCATCGACCCGGTCGGTGGCGATGGTCATCTCGGGGAAGTCCGTCATCAGGTTGGTCATGAGGATCTGCTTGGGCAGCAGCGGCAGGAACGGCAGGAACAGCGACGCGCCGGCCATGCTGAACATGTTGCCGAAGTTGGCGCTGGTCGCCATGAAAATGTACTTGAGCGTGTTGGCAAAGGTCTTGCGGCCGGAGAGC
>CAYOHO010000263.1:0-3923 GCA_964403755.1 uncultured Oscillospiraceae bacterium | reverse complement strand
GCGGCCGGTATGGGTGTCGCGGCGATGATCTCGTTGAGGATATAGGCTGGCGAGACCTGGCGGAGCCGCCCTTCCGGACGCAGGAGCAGACGGTGGACAAGGACCGGGCCGGCCAGCGCCAGAACATCATCCGGAAGGACGTATTCGCGGCCGCAGAGCATGGCGCGGCCACGGGCTGCCAGGACCAGCATCAGGGAGCCGCGCGGGCTGATGCCGAGCGCAAGGTCGGGGTGCTGGCGGGTGGCGGCGGCAATCTGGGCCACCAGCTGCTTGATCGGCTCGCCGCAGTAGATGCTCTTGACGGCATCCTGCAGCGCCAGGACGCCGTTCTCGTCGATCACGGGCTTCATGTGCAGGAGCGGCGAGTCATCCATGAAGCGGGTATAGATCTCGATCTCCTCTTCAATGGTCGGGTAGCCAAGCGTGATCTTCATCATGAAGCGGTCGAGCTGTGCCTCCGGCAGCGGATAGGTGCCGACATGCTCGATCGGATTCTGGGTGGCAAGCACCATGAACGGCCGGGGAACCGGGTATGTGGTGCCGTCGACCGTGACCTGGTTCTCCTGCATGACCTCGAGCAGGCTCGACTGGGTCTTCGGAGACGTGCGATTGATCTCGTCCGCCAGCAGGAGCTGGCACATGACGGCGCCGGGATGGTGCTCGAACTTGCCGTTGCTGGGGTTGTAAAGCGAAAAGCCGGTCACATCGGAGGGCATGACGTCGGGCGTGAACTGGATGCGGTGGAACGTCAGCCCGAGCGAGCGGGCCAGGGTCGAGACCATGGTCGTCTTGCCAATGCCAGGCACATCCTCAAGTAGGACATGCCCGCGGCAGAGCAGGGCGATGAGCATCAGGTTCAGGGCCGCTTCCTTGCCGACCACCACCTGCATCATGCTTTGCTTGATCGCTGTCAGCTGCGCGCTGATTTCCTTGATATCCATCGTGCTCCCCTTTCCGGTCAGACGGATCGTCTGGCCGGTCTGACCTCGGCTTCCGCTGTCGATCCTGCCGGGTCAGGCCTGGTCTGCGATGCGCAGGAGGAGATCCTCCGTCTCGTCCCAGCCAAGGCACGCGTCCGTGATCGACTGGCCGTAGACAGTGCCCTCCGGGTCCTGGGCGCCGGCTTCGATGTAGCTTTCAATCATCAGTCCGCGCACCAGCCGCCTGAGCACCGGCGAGATGCGCCGGTTATGCATCACTTCGGCGGCGATGCGCGGCTGCTCGCGGTAGTTCTTGTCGGAATTGGCGTGGTTGGTGTCGATCAGGACCATCGGGTTGGCCAGGTTCATGCGCTCGTAGAGCTCATCGAGCCGCACCAGGTCCTCATAGTGGTAGTTGGACTGGCTCTTGCCGTAGCGGTCGACGGCGCCGCGCAGGATGGCGTGCGCCAGCGGGTTGCCGCTGGTCTCCACCTGCCAGCCCTGGTAGGCGAAGGTGTGCGTGTGCTGCGCCGCATAGATGGCGTTGAGCATGATCTGCAGGTCGCCGCTGGTCGGGTTCTTCATGCCCACCGGAATGTCGACGCCGCTGGCGGTCAGGCGGTGCTGCTGGTTCTCGACCGAGCGGGCGCCGACGGCAACATAGCTGAGCATGTCGTCAAGGTAGGTATGGTTTTCCGGATAGAGCATCTCATCGGCCGCCGGCATCCCGGATTCCTGCAGGCTGCGCAGGTGCATGCGGCGCAGTGCGATCAGGCCGGCCAGCAGGTCGGGGGCCTTGGTCGGGTCGGGCTGGTGCTGGATGCCCTTGTAGCCGGAACCGGTCGTCCGCGGCTTGTTGGTGTAGATGCGCGGGATCAGGATCAGGCGGTCGCGCACGCGCTCCTGGACGCCGGCCAGCCGGCTGACATAGTCGCAGACCGCGTCTTCGGCATGGGCCGAGCAGGGCCCGACGACCACCAGCAGGCGGTCGCTTTCACCGGTAATGACGGCCCGGATCTCCTGGTCCCGGCGCTTCTTGACATTGGCCAGGGCCGGCGGCAGCGGGTACTGCTCGATGATCTCGGCGGAGCTGGGCATTTTCTGCTGGTAGGCAAAGCTCATGTGTTCCTCCCGGACAGTCTTGATCCGCTGACCGTCTATTCCATATTGCCATCAGGTCGTCCGGACATCCGGCCGTCCTGTTCGGCTGCGGCTATATCTTCCCTGCCAGCTGCCGGTCCGGCAGCCTTCCGGACTGACGGTTCCCGGAGGCTGACTTCGCCAGCGTGGCGGGTAAACCGACGGCCATCCGCATCCATCAGGACGAGGGCGCCGTCATCATCGACGTCAATGCACCACGCGGTCTGGGGCGCGGCACCGGTGGCGGCTCCGGCTGATGCGCCGGCGGCTGCCGGATCAAGCAAGAGCACTTCACGCCCCACCGTGGCGGAGCAGGCCAGGTATTGCGGCCGAATGGACCTGAAGCCGGCAGTGAACAGCAGCCGGGTCAGCCGGTCAAGCTGCCTCAGGATGGCGGCCAGCAGGTCCAGCCGGTCGAGGCTCAGGCCAGTGGCTAGCTGCACGGAGGTCGCCACACCAGCCAGTTCCGGCGGAAAGGTCCGGATATTCAGGTTGACGCCGATGCCGAGCACGAGGAACGGTCGCCCGTCCCGGTCCTGACTGGCTTCCGCCAGGATGCCGGCCGTCTTGCGGCCATCGATCAGGACATCGTTCGGCCACTTGAGTGCGGCGCCCGTGACGCCGGACTCGCGGAGCGCCAGGCAGACAGCCGTTCCGGCAGCCAGGGTCATGGACGGCGGCACGGGCTGGCCTTCCGGAATCCGGATGACCCGGGAGAGCCAGAGGCCCTCGCCGGACGGCGAAAGGAATGTCCGGCCGAGGCGGCCGCGTCCGGCGCGCTGTCCGTCCGCCAGGACGAGCAGTTCCGCCGGATCGCCCTCGCAGGCCCAGCTGCGGGCATCGGTGCTGGTTGAGTCCGTGATGGGCAGGTGCATGGCCCGGTCGACGCCGGTACCGGCGCCGAGGCGCTGCAGCAGTTTGCTCCCGTCCGCTTCCGCCCGGGCTCTTTCGATCATGTTCAAGTTCCGTTCCGCTCCTTGATGGTCAGGATGTCAACCGGCGGCAGCGGCGCTGCGGGTACCATGTCAACGGCGCACCGGATGGCTGCAGGCTTCAGGCTGGTCAGGAAGACAGCGGTCACGCGTCCGCAGCGGGGGCTGCTGAACTGCAGCATCAGGACGCGGTTCGCGCGGATGCTGCGGTCGTTGCGCCGGAACCGCTCCCGGACTTCCGACAGGATGCGGATGCCGCAGGGGTCTTCCGGCGGATGGCCGATCCGGTCGGACAGGCTGGACAGGCATTCCCGGCTCAGGATGCACCAGGCGGGATCGAGTTCCGGTGTGATGCTGGTCCTGAAGCCGTCGGCTTCGAGAACCAGTTCGCCGGGACGGAAATAGGCCCCGACTGGTGTTTCCACCGGCAGCGGCAGACCGCCGAGGTGACGGAGGATGGTCGCTGCCTCGGCGGAAAGCTGCGCCTTCCGTTCGGTCAGACGCCGTCGCAGGACAGCCCGGGTCCGCAGCTGGAAAGCCAGTGCCCAGGCATCGAGAACCAGGAACAGGACGGAGAGGGCTGGCGGGAGGGCGCGGGTGAGGCCCATCACCAGAAAGGCAGCCAGACCGATCACGAGCAGCGCAATCATCGCTGGATCACTTCCTGTTCCCCGCCGGCGGCGCTGCCGGCCTGAGCCGGCTTAGTGGCTCCATCTGCAGCGGTCGTTTCATTTATTGTATCACAAGACCCCTGCCGGCATGTAGTGTCACCGCGCACGGGAAGCAGTCTGCGCCGGCTTTCCGGGCAGGTGTCACCGCGCACGGGAAGCAGTCTGCGCCGGCTTTCCGGGCAAGGATCGCGGGCGGTTCGGGGCGGTTTCAGGAAGCGTAGAGCGCGCGCACGGCGGCCCGGAAGACACGGGTCGGCAGC
>CAYOHO010000262.1:0-3923 GCA_964403755.1 uncultured Oscillospiraceae bacterium | reverse complement strand
GGCTGGTCGGCATGAAATCGCGCGGCGTTTACGAAACGCCGGGCGGAACCGTGCTCTATGCCGCCCACCGCGAACTGGAATTGCTGTGCCTGGACCGCGACACCCTGCACTACAAGGACATCGTCGCCCAGCGCTATGCCGAGCTGGTCTACTTCGGCCAGTGGTTCCACCCGCTGCGCGAGTCGCTGGACGCCTTCGTCGACAAGACCCAGGAGACCGTCACCGGCAAGGTCCGCCTGAAGCTCTACAAGGGCAACATCACGCCGGCCGGCAGCACCTCGCCGTTCTCGCTCTACCAGGAAGCCCTCTCCACCTTTGGCGAGGATGAGGTCTACAACCAGGCGGACGCCGGCGGGTTCATCAACTGCTTCGGCCTGCCGATGAAGGTTGTCGCCCAGATGAAGCTCAAGAACGGCCTTCTCTGAGAACCGATCACCCCTGACTACGGTCGCGAACGGCTTCCTCTGAGAACCGGTCGCCCCAGACCGCGGTCGCGAACGGCCTTCTCTGAGAACCGGTCGCCCCAGATCACTCGAGGCCTGACAGGCGGCCGGACGGACGGTCCGGCCGCCTGTTTCTCTAAAGCGAAAATGCCATGAACGATCCATGCCGGGCCCTGCCTTCCAGGCGGCTCGCAGCCGGAGAGGAGCACAACCTGAAATGAACGAAAAACTCTGGGCCGGACGCTTCAGCCGCGAGACGGACGCCTCGGTCAACGACTACAACTCCTCGATCGCCTTCGACCACCGCATGTTCCGCCAGGACATCCGCGGCAGCCGGGCCCACGCCGCCATGCTGGCGCGCCAGGGGATCATCGCCGCCGAGGACGCCCGCGCCATCGACACCGGTCTGGCTGCGATCGCCGCCGACCTCGAGTCCGGCCGGCTGGCCTTTGATCCCGCCGCCGAGGACATCCACATGTTTGTCGAGACCGAGCTGACCCGGCGCATCGGTGATGCCGGCAAGCGCCTGCACACCGGCCGCAGCCGCAACGACCAGGTGGCGCTCGACCTGCGCCTCACCCTGCGCGACGACGCCGCCGGCCTGCGCGACGGTTTCCTGCATCTGCACCGGACCCTGCTCGACATCGCCTCCGACAACCTGGAGACGCTGATGCCGGGCTACACCCACCTGCAGCGCGCCCAGCCGATCACGCTGGCGCACCATCTCGGCGCCTACCTCCAGATGCTGCAGCGCGACATCGGGCGGCTGGACGACTGCCTCGCCCGCATGGACGAGATGCCGCTCGGCTCCGGCGCCCTCGCCGGGACCACCTACCCGCTCGACCGGCCCTCCGTCGCCGCAGCGCTGGGCTTCTCCCGCATCACCGCCAACAGCCTGGACGGCGTCGCCGACCGTGACTTCGCGATCGAGCTGATGGCCTGCCTGTCGATCTTCATGATGCATGTCTCCCGCCTCTGCGAGGAGATCATCCTCTGGTCGAGCCAGGAGTTCGCCTTTGTCGAGCTGGACGACGCGTTCTCGAACGGCAGCAGCTTGATTCCGGAGAAGAAGAATCCGGACGTCGCCGAACTGACCCGCGGCAAGGCTGGCCGGGTCTATGGCGACCTCGTGACCCTGCGGGTCGTCATGAAGGGATTGCCGCTCGCCTACAACAAGGACATGCAGGAGGACAAGGAGGCGGTGTTCGACGCCGTCGATACCGTGAAGCTCTGCCTGCCCGCCCTCACCGGCATGCTGGCGACGATGAAGGTCCGCAAGGAAACGATGCGGGCTGCGGCTGCCGGTGGCTACACCAACGCCACCGATCTGGCCGACTACCTGGTGTACAAGGGGCTGCCCTTCCGCGACGCCCACGAAGTCTCGGGCAAGCTCGTGCGCTACGCCATCCAGACCGGACGACCGCTTGAAGCGCTCTCCCTGGACGAGATGGCCACCTTCTCGCCCCTGATCGCCGATGACATCTATGCCGCCATTGACCTCAGTGCCTGCGTCAGCCGCCGGGCCCTGCCGGGCGGACCGGCCCCCGAGGCGGTTGCCGCCGCGTTGCTGCAGTCGCAGGCCTGGGCCGATGCCCAGACAGCCGGCGCTGCACAAACGGATGCCGCCGGCCAGGGCACCGCAGCCACAGCCGAGTAGACAAAAGGTCGCAGCCGGGCTGTCTGCAGACACCGAAGCCACAGCCAGGCAGAGCGTCAGCCGGACATTCTCCGAAATATTCCAGGCAATTGAAAAGCGCCGCCGGTCAGTCCGGAGGCGCTTTCTTTCGCTTTGTGATGATGGCTGCCGGGGCGATCGGTTCCATCTGGGCAGGCGATCGGTTCCATCTGGGCAGGCGATCGGTTCCAGACAGGCGATGGGTTCTCAGTCGCCGTTCTCGTTCTGGTCCTGCTCCTGCTCGAGGCGGAGCGCCTTCTCCTGCCATTCACGGGCTTCATCCTCGAGCCCGAGCATGCGGTAGAGCATGACCTTGCCATGGCAGGCGTCGATGTTCTCGGGATCGAGCTCCAGCGCGCGGTCAAAGCATTCGCCGGCCTCCTCGAATTCGCAGAGCTGGGTCAGCGTGTTGCCCTTGCCCACCCAGGCGGCCACATGATCCGGCGCCAGGCGGATGGTGTTCTCGAAGTTCTGGATGGCGGCATCAAATTCGCCGCGGTAGTACTGGATGGTGCCCTTGTTGCAGAGGGCGTCGGCATATTCCGGTGACTCCTCGATAGCCCGGTCGACGAGCGCGATGGCCGTCTCGTCGTCCCCATCGAGATGAGTCAGGTAGGAGAGCTCGTTCAGTGCCACCGGATTGTCCGGCTCGAGCGCGACTGCCCGCTTCAGGAGCGTGCGTGCCTTGTCGTCTTCGTTCTTGCGCAGGGCGATCATGCCCAGGATGACGTAGGCGCTGACATACTCGGGATCGAGGCGCAGGCAGGCCTGACAGGTCTTTTCGCATTCGCCGAGGTAGCCGGCGGCAAACTGGATGTCGGCCAGTTCATAGAGCAGATCGGGATCGTCAGGGCTGAGGCGGCGCAGCGCGTTGTAGCAGGCGAGCGCCTCGAAGTCGTGACCAATCAGGCCGAGGCACTTGCCTTTGCCGCGCAGCGCGTCCAGGCGCTGGGGGTCGAGCTCCAGGGCCTTCTCGAAGTCATCCAGGGCCTCCTCGTAGGAACCGGTCTGGAGATAGACAAAGGCACGCGCCATGTAGCCGTTCGCGTTCCCGGGCGCGACCGCGCAGGCCATCCGGGCGTCGTTGAGGGCCTTGTCGAAGTCGCCGGTGAGCAGGATCGTGTTGGAGCGCAAGCAGTAGCCGGCGAACTCGTCCGGCCAGGCCTCGACCAGACGGTCGCAGGTCTGCAGGCATTCGTCGATCTGGCCGATCCGCTTGAGGATGCGGGCCTTCATGACCAGCGAGTCGAAGTGGTTTGGCTCAGCGGCCAGGACTTCGTCGAGGTAGTGCAGGGCTTCCTCGAAGCGGCCGGCATGCTCGAGCGCCATGACCGCCTCCAGGTAGTAGTCGATGCCCATGCCGAAATCGGGACAGCGGGCCGTGAACAGCTTCCATTCCGCGAGGGTGCTGATCAGCTTCGGCAGCGAGCGCTTCTGGCGGGCCCGGGCGAAGAGGAACGAGAAGTGCAGCCACTCGACCATCTGCGGGTCGAGGCCGGCTTCCTGGGCAGCCTTGAGGTCGCGGCGCGCCTTGTCCATCTGCTCCAGGTCGAACTCCTCGAAGTAGGCAAGCTGGTGCAGGCGCAGCGCCGGTGCCCAGCGGCTGGCGAGGGCGTGGTCGGCAGCGATGAAGGGATTGAGGCGCTGGCGGATGCGCGTGATGCGGCGGGCCGAGAGCTCGTCGATCAGGGTGCCGATGCCCTGGTAGGCCGACAAGACCGCCCCCTCCTCCCCTTCCAGATACAGGGCGACAAGCCGGGCGCTGTACAGTGCCCGGGCCGATTCCGGCAGTTCGGCGAGGATCT
>CAYOHO010000261.1:0-3932 GCA_964403755.1 uncultured Oscillospiraceae bacterium | reverse complement strand
ATACTCTGCGCGGGTCCGCTCGGCGCGGCCCGGCGACGGCATGTCACTCTTCTTCCTGTGCATCCTCATTCGCGTCTTCATCGCCTTCTTCTTCCTCGCAGAGGCGCTCGTATTCCGCGTAGACCCGGTCATACTCCTCGTCGTCGAGGCTCATCAGGCCCTCAGAGCCGTCTTCGAGCGTCACGACCTTGGTGATCACCAGCTCCGGGTCCTTCTCGTCCATCGTGACCAGCACACAATAGTGGTCGTCACCGATGGCAAAGTCGTCGGCGATAATAAAGGAATACTCTTCGCCGGTCTCGGTGTCGGTCATCGTGATGACGCCTTCACCCGCACCCTGCTCGCCGCAGCCGCAGCCACAGCCTTCACCGGCATCGCCGCATCCGCAGGCCTGGTCCTTCTCATCATCGCATCCGCATCCGCAGCTGCAGGTATTTTCATCTTCGTAAAACATTCACTGTATCCTCCTGAATAGGGTAGGCTGCCCGTCTTCCGGCAGCGTTCCAGATATTATATCACATCAGCACAGGCCTTTGCGACGCCTTTCCAGATGCTCCCGCAGGATTATTTCGGCAGCGATCTGGTCGACCACGGCTCGTTGCCTTGGCCCACGGATCCCGGCTTCGCGCATGATCCGGCCGGCCAGCACCGAGGTGTAGCGCTCGTCCTGCAGCACCGGCTCCAGGCCGCTGCTCTCTTGAATCAAGGCGGCGAAATGGCGTGCCTTCTCCTCGGAGGCACCCGGCTTGCCATCGGTCCGCCGCGGGACGCCGACCACGATGCCCTCAACCCGCTCCGCAGCGATGATCGCGAGCACCTCGCCGACTGCCCAGTCAAGATCGCGGGCGCCCGTGCCCCAGGTGATCGTGCGTACGCCGCGGGCCGTGATCTCCAGCGGGTCGCTGACTGCCACGCCAATGCGGACGTCGCCATAGTCGATAGCCATCCATTTCATATGCCTGTCCTCCTGGTCTGGATGAGGGAGTTTGCCTGGTCCGCTGCCGGCAGCAGGAATTGCCGCGTCTTCAGATGACCTTGAGCACGAAATCGCGGCAGGCCGTGGCACAGTAGCCGCAAAGCGTGCAGCGCGATGCGTCGCAGACGACATGCCCGCCATCCACCGACAGTGCGCCGGAACGGCAGCGCGGCACGCAGGCGCCGCAGCCGGTGCACCATTCCGAGACGAGCAGGCGGCGCTGCCGGCCGCGCGCTGCGGCCAGGGCGAGCGGATCGGCCGGCCGGCCCTCGAAGAGGGCAACATTGGTGTCGACTTCTTCCGCAGACTGCATGCCGACGGCGTAGGCATCGGCGCACGCCAGGCCGAGCGCCCAGGCAGCGGCTTCATCGAAGCGCGGCAGCAGGTGGCCGCCGCCAAGCATCTTCATGCCATAGATGCCGAGGCCGGCCGTGTGCGCTTCATTGACGGCCGCCAGCATGTCGGCGGCGCTGCCGTCAAGCAGGCCGATGCCGGACAGATTGAGAAGCGGGTGGATGACCGCAGCCTCGCGCCAGAGGCCGGGATCGAGGTCCTCTGCCTGCCAGGCCGACCGGTCGCCGGACACGGCGCCGGCGATGGCGCGCACCGGCTCGACGGCATGCGTCGAGACGCCGGTGGCACGGATCAGTCCGCGGTCGCGCGCCTCCAGGTAATAGGCCAGGGCTTCTTCATGTCCCTTGAGGGTGAGCATGCTCTCCTGCTCATGGAGGAGGAAGATATCGATCACGTCGAGGTCAAGCGCGCGCCGGGCGTTCTCAAGGCTCTGTCGCGCCCCCTCGCGGTCATAGGCATAGGACTTGGAGGCGATCACCGGCGGCCGGGGCAACTGGCGCAGGGCTTGCCGGATCACCGCATAATTGTCATAAAGCTCAGCCGTGTCCAGAAACGTGACGCCCCTGGAAAAGGCATGGCAGATCAGGTCGGCGCCCGCCCCGATGCCAAGGTCGGCCTGGGAGGGGCTGAGGGTCAGCGTGCCAAAGCAGAGGCGCGAGACGGCGATGCCGCTCCGCCCGAGGATCCGGGTTTCCATCAGAGCTTGCTGACGTACTCGCGGATGATCACTTCAAGCAGCTCGTCCCGCTCCATCCGGCGGATCACGGCGCGCGCGCCCTTGTAGTTGGTCACGTAGGTCGGGTCGCCGGACAGGAAATAGCCGACCAGCTGGTTGACCGGATTGTAGCCCTTTTCACGCAGGGCAGCGAGGACTTCCTGCATGATCTCGCGCGCCTCGCGGCTGCGGTCGGTGCCCATTTCAAAACGTGTTGTCTCGGAGTCAGCCATCGAATCATACCTCCCGGGCGGATGCCGGAGCAGCGGCGGCAGCTTCTGCCGGCTTCTCCAGCCAAGTTTCCATCTTCATCTTAACATGAATCGGCATGACATGCATGCCATTTAGCCATGAATCAACGGGCATGCCTGCCGGTCAGCCAGCCATTGGCCGACAGGTCAGGCCTGCAGGCCAGCCAGCCGCGACTAACCGGTCAGGTCTGCTGCAGCGGCTGGGCCGGCGTGCCGGCGGGCGGGCCAAAGAGGCTTTCATGGTCGCAGCGCAGGGGTTCAACCATGATTTGATCGTTGGGCGCCAGGCCGGCAGCCGGATCGATGCAGACCGGAACGTAAGTCGGCGTATAGCCGGTGGCGGTTCCGTCGGCCCGGACCTGCTCGACCAGCACGGCCTGAGGATGCCCCAGGAGGCTGCGGTGGAAGGCCAGCGCCAGTTCGGCACCCAGCGCCTGCATCTCGGCGCTGCGGCGGGCGGAGTCCGCCGGCGGAACCTGGTCAGTCATGTCTGCGGCCGCTGTGCCGGCCCGGCGGGAATAGCGGAAGACATGCAGGCGTGAGAAGCCGATCTCGCGGACAAAGTCGAGGCTTTCCCGGTGCATCGCCTCGGTCTCGCCCGGGAAACCGACCATGACGTCGGTGGTCAGGGCAGCCCCCGGGAAGCGCTCGCGAAGCAGCCGGGCGGCCAGGCGGAACCGGTCGCGGTCATAGCGGCGGCCCATGCGGTGCAGGACATCATCGCTGCCGCTCTGCAGCGACAGATGGAAGTGCGGGCAGAGGCCCGGCACGGCGGCGGCGCGCTCCGCGAACTCGGGTGTGATCGACTGCGGCTCAAGCGAACCGAAGCGGATGCGGGCAATGCCGGGAATCTCCCCGATGCGGGCGGCCAGTTCGGGCAAGGCATGGCTGGGCTGGCCGCGGTCGGCGCCATAGGAGCAGATATGGATGCCCGTGAGTACAATCTCGCGGAAGCCGGCTTCCGCAAGCCGGGCAGCCTCCTCGAGCACGCGCTCCGGTGCGCGGCTGCGGACGCGGCCGCGCGCGAACGGGATGGCGCAGTAGGTGCAGAAACTGTCGCAGCCGTCCTCGATCTTGATGTGGGCTCGGGTCTCGGACTGCGCGACGACCGGTCCGAATTCCTCATATGTGTCCGCGTCAGCAGCGGATCCGGGAGCCGGGATGGCCGTGGATCCGGGAGAAGCGGCCGTGTCAGCCGGGGCGGGCACCGGGGCGGCAGCATCGCCGGCAATGCACGGGTCGGGCAGCCCGGCCTCGCTTTCCTGCGGCAGGGTTCCGCCGAGACGTCCGGCTGCGCGCAGGCGATCCAGCACCCGGTCGAGAACACCGGTCTTGCCGCGGGTGCCGACGACAATATCGGCTGCGGATGACTCGTCGGTCAGCTCGACATGGCAGCCCATGGCGACAACCAGGGCCTCCGGGCTGAGCGCACGGGCGCGGCGCAGGAACTGGCGCGACTTACGGTCAGCCTCCGCCGTGACGGTGCAGGTGTTGAGGACATAGACGTCAGCCGGCTCGTCAAATCCGACCAGCTGGAAGCCGGCGGCGCGGAAGCGCTCGGCAACGGCGTCCGTCTCGTAGTGATTGGTCTTGCATCCGAGGGTATGGAAGGCGGCGCGAAGCGGCGCCGTGAGCT
>CAYOHO010000260.1:0-3936 GCA_964403755.1 uncultured Oscillospiraceae bacterium | reverse complement strand
CGCCCGCCTTTCCGGAGGGAGGACATCTTGGACCGGCAGCACCACCCACTGATCCAGTCCCTGCTCGATTTCAAGGGCAATCCGCGTGCCTGCGTCTATACGGAGCCCCTCTGGGGCATCGTCTACTATCTCTACGCACCATTCGCCACGCTGTACATGTCGCAGCTGGGCATCACCGATGCCCAGATCGGCCTGCTCCTCAGCATCGGCATGGGCGTCCAGATCATCACCGGCCTGATTGGCGGCATCCTGATCGACAAGATCGGCCGCCGCCGCTCGACCTTCCTGTTCGGACTGATCAGCTGGATCATCCCGGTTGCGCTGCTGACCTTTGCCTCCAATTTCTGGTGGTTCCTGCTGGCCACCCTCTTCACCGGTGTCAGCCTGGTCGAGAATGTCGCCTGGAACTGCCTGTTCGTCGAGGATGCCGAGCCGGAGTGGCTGGTCAGCATGTTCAACTGGATCACCATCGCCGGCCTGATGGCCGTCTTCTTCGCGCCGCTGGCCGGCCTTCTGGTGCGCGCGCTGACCCTGGTGCCGGCGGTTCGAATCCTTTATGCCTTCGCCTTTATCATGATGACCGTCAAGATCGTCCTGCTGTATGTCTGGTCACAGGAAACCCGCCAGGGCCGGGTCCGCATGGCGGAGACGCGCGGTGTGCCGGTCAGCCGCCTGCTCGGCGAGCAGCGCGGCGTCCTGCGCCTGATCACCGGCAATCCCGCCACGCTGCGCCTGCTGGCGATCATCGTCCTGGTCCATGTCACCAACCTGGTCACAACCAGCTTCTTCGCCCTCTTCGCCACACACAGCGCCGGCATTCCCGACTGGTTCATCGCCTGGTTCCCGATGGCGCGCTCGGCGATCATGCTGATCTTCATCTTCGGCATCCAGAACCAGATCGCCCGCTACCCCATCCAGCGCGCCATGCTGGCCGGCATCGGCCTCTACCTGGCCGCCATTGTCTTCCTGCTGCTGGCGCCGGGCGTGAGCCGCCTGCTGCTGGCCGGCTATGTCCTGCTCGACGCGTTCGCCTATGGCCTCGTCTGGCCGCGCCGCAACTCGCTGGTCGCCATGTATGTTGACCCTGGCGAGCGGGCGCGCGTGCTCGGCATCCTGAACGTGCTGATGATCGCCTGCGCCACGCCGTTCGGCTGGCTGGCCGGGTGGCTGTCGGGGCAGAACCGGGCGCTTCCCTTCCTGCTCAATGCGGTGCTCTACGTGGCTTGCGGAATCATCCTCCTGAACGCCCGGCCGGAAGCATCTGAAGCCTAGCCCGTCGACCCCGCGTACCTGAATCGAACACCCGGCGGCTCCACCGTGCCTGAAACGGACACCGCCGGCTCCGCCGTGCCCGGAACGGCAACCCGGCTCCGAAGCAGCCAACGCGAAACCAGCTCGCGTCGAGGTGCCCGAAGCGGCCGGAGGCCTTTCTTTCGGAAAGAAGCCGATCAAGTTCACAACCGCATAAAGAAAGTATAAAGATTTGCCTTGCCGCATTAATGCGGCATCAAATTGCGTGCATTTCCGCCTATCCGGCGGGCGTGCATCCTTGCCGTCCCGTACCCGTGAGACTATAGTAGTTCTGCCCGGCATATCCGCCCGTCAGACATGATTATCGTCATGTCCGGCTGGGTCAGGCTGAATTGGCTGGAGTCCTGGTTTATCCAGGGGAGGCATGCTTGCCAGACTGGTTCTGGCGAATGATTTTATGGCAATTGCCAGTAATTTGCATTTTCATCTGTTGATTGTACCCAATAGATTGCCTGGCATCAGATGATCAGTGACGAATAAGGCGGCAGCAGGAACCAGGCGCGGCAGGCAAGGAAGCCGGCAGGGAAACCGGGCCGCCGGATTCATATGGAAGAAAGAAGTTGATTGCCCATTATGAGTGAAGATCAAGTCTTGAAACCGATGCCCGAGTCCGTACAGGGAATCCCGGGGCTGACCATTTCCGAGGTCTACCCGGCACTCGGCAGCCGGCCTGAGGGCCTGACCGAGGCCGAGGCGGCGGACAAGCTGCGCCAGTACGGCACGAACACCATCCAGGAGGTGAAGGGCAAGCCCATGATCCTCCGCTTCCTGAACCAGTTCACCCACATGATGGCCATCCTGCTCTGGGTCGGCGGCATTGTGGCGTTCGTCGCCCAGATGCCGGAGCTCGGCGTGGCGATCTGGCTGGTCAATGTCATCAACGGCCTGTTCAGCTTCTGGCAGGAGTTCCAGGCCGAGAAGGCGACGGAAGCCCTGAAGCAGCTGCTGCCAGCCTATGCCCGCGTGATCCGTGACGGCGAGGAGAAGCGAATCCTGGCGCAGGACCTGGTGCCGGGAGACGTCATCGTTCTGGCCGAGGGTGACAAGATCTCAGCCGACTGCCGTCTGGTCGACACGAGCGAGTTCATGGCGAACCAGTCAACCCTGACCGGCGAGTCCAACCCCGTGCACAAGGCGCCTGATGGCGTCATGCGCACCGACCTGTCGCGCGCCGAATTCCCCAACCTGATCTTTGCCGGTACCAACTGCGCCTCCGGCACGGGCAAGGCGGTTGTCTTCTCGACTGGCATGCACACCGAGTTCGGCAAGATCGCCAGCCTGACCCAGAACATGGAGGAGGCGCCCAGCCCGCTTCAGAAGGAGCTGAACAAGCTGACCCGCCTGATCACGATCATGGCGACCAGCATCGGCGGCTTCTTCTTCATTGCGGCGATCCTGCTGGCCAAGGTCAGCCTGGTCGACAGCTTCATCTTCGCCCTCGGCATGATCGTCGCCTTCGTTCCGGAAGGCATGCTGCCGACCGTCACCCTGTCGCTCGCCCTGGGCGTGCAGCGGATGGCGAAGCACAACGCGCTGATCAAGAAGCTTTCGGCCGTCGAGACCCTGGGCAGCACGACGGTCATCTGCACCGACAAGACCGGCACGCTGACCCAGAACGAGATGACGGTCAGCGACCTCTATCTGCCCGGACGGATGCTGAAGGTGACCGGCGTCGGCTATGCGCCGGAAGGCCAGGTGCTCGAGAACGGGCTGGCTGTCCATGCCGAGGATGACACGGATGTGCGCCGCCTGCTGGCTGGCGCCAGCCTCTGCAGCAACGCCCGCCTGCTGCCGCCGGAGACGCCGGAAGGCCGCTGGACCGTGCTGGGAGACCCGACGGAAGCCTGCCTGGGCGTTGCCGCCTGCAAGGCCGGTATCGACGTCGAGGCCTACATCCGCCAGAAGCCGCGCCTGCGCGAGCTGCCGTTCGAATCGCGGCGCAAGCGCATGAGCACGATCCACCAGGTGATCAACGTCGCCACGGGCCGCGACCTGCTGGCCTTCATCAAGGGCGCGCCCAAGGAAGTGCTTGAGCTCTGCACCCGCGTCCGGATCAACGGCATCGCCCATGACCTCGATGATGCGGAACGCCAGCGGATCATGGAAGTCAACGACCAGTACGCCCGCAGCGGCCTGCGCGTCCTCGCGATCGCCCAGCGGCACCTGCCCCAGGACGATTCGATCCCGCGCAATCTCGGCGGCCTGACCGTCGACATCGTCGAGCGCGACCTGACCTTCCTCGGCCTGGTTGCCATGGCCGACCCGCCGCGGCCCGAGGTTTCCAACGCGGTTGAGGAGTGCCGCCACGCCGGCATCCGCATCATCATGATCACCGGCGACTACGGCCTCACCGCCGAGACCATCGCCCGCCGCATCGGCATCGTCCGCGGCGATCACGTGCGCATCATCACCGGCGTCGAGCTGGCGAGCATTTCCGATGCCGAACTCAAGGAAGCCCTGCAGGACGAGGTCATCTTCGCCCGCGTGGCTCCGGAGCAGAAGCTGCAGGTCGTCACGGCCCTGCAGGAGCTCGGCCAGGTCGTCGCGGTAACCGGCGACGGCGTCAACGATTCGCCGGCCCTGAAGAAGGCGGACATTGGCGTGGCCATGGGCATCGCCGGCACC
>CAYOHO010000259.1:0-3939 GCA_964403755.1 uncultured Oscillospiraceae bacterium | reverse complement strand
ATCGCGGACGGGAGCACGACCGAAGCGCTGCCGCTCGAGAAGCTGGTCACCCGCTGCCGGGTGCTTGACCTGACCGGCGTCAGCGGCGGAATCGGGCGCGACGACCTCGAGCCCCTCGGCATCCGGGCGGGCGAGTTCATTTTGCTTAAGACGCGCAATTCCAGTGAGGATACGTTCAACAGCCAGTATGTCTATGTGAAGGAAGATGGCGCCCGGTTCCTGGCTGCCTGCGGCATCGCCGGGGCAGGCATTGATGCACTCGGCATCGAGCGGGCCCAGCCGGGACATGAGACCCACATCGCCCTGCTCGAGCGCGGCATCATCATCATCGAAGGCCTGCGCCTCGGCCATGTGACCCCAGGCGAGTACGGCCTCATCGCGCTGCCGCTGAAGATCCGCGGTGCCGAGGGCTCGCCCGTCCGGGCCGTACTCGTGGAAGGCGGGCTGACGCTTTAGCCGGGCGCCCGGTTCTAGAAGAACAGGGTCAGGACAGCGGTGATCAGGCCGGCAATGCCGATGGACAGGCTGCTCATGGCACCCTGGATTTCGCCGAGCTCGATCGCCTTGGTGGTGCCGAGCGCGTGACTTGAGGTGCCGATCGCGACGCCGGCGATGACCGGGTCATGGACACGGAAGAGGCGGATCAGGGCTGGTGCGAAAATGGCGCCCACCATGCCGGTGAAGAGCACGGCGGCGATCGTGATCGCGACAATGCCGCCACGGGTGCGGGCGATCTCGACTGCAATTGCGGTGGTGACCGACTTGGGGATCAGCGCCGCCGTCAGCCGCTCGTCGAGGCGGAAGGCGCGGCACATCAGCCAGACGCTGGTCATCGAGGTGATCGATCCGGCCAGGCAGCCGGCTACCAGCGGAAGGAAATACTGGCGGAGCACGTCAATCTGGCGATAGATCGAGACGGCCAGGACAGCCGTCGCCGGCAGAAGCATGAGGTTGATCATCGAGCCGCCGGCCATGTAGTTTTCAAGCGGGATGCCCAGGCCCTTGAGCAGGGCGATGATGGCGATCGTGGCAACCAGCAGCGGGTTGGCGAGCGGCGTCTTCAGCCAGCGTGCGACCTTCAGGCCGAGCCAGTAGGCGCCAACGCTCACAGCCAGGCCAAAGAGCGGGTGGGCTGTCAGCGCCATCATCGGGAGTGTCCTTTCTCTGCCGGACCAGCCGTGCGCAGGAAGCGGCGCTGCAGCCAGAGGACCAGCCGGATGGCATAGGCCGTGACCGCAAAGGTGAGGACGGTCGAGACGATGCAGACCGTCAGCAGCGCCACAATGTTTTCGCGGATCAGGTCAAGATACTGGATGATGCCAACGCAGGCCGGAATGAAGAAGAACAGCAGGTTCGATACCATGAAATTGGTTGGCTCCTCGACCTGCCGCAGCCGGATGGCGCCAGTGAGCAGCAGCACCAGCAGAATGACCATGCTGATGACGCCACCGGGAAACGGGAACGGCAGGATCCGGGAAACGGCTTCGCCGGCAAGGCAGATGCCGAATATCAGGCCCATCTTGACGAGAACGTTCATGGAAGCTCCTTCAGGCATGAGCGGATGCGGTCTGCCGCAGGGTGGCGACACGTCCGCACGCGAGTTTGGCGGATGCAGGCAGCCGGAAGGCGGATGCCGCATCCCCGGAGGGTCAGGCGGCGCCGGAAGCGGTTTCCGGCTACCGGATACCTATCTTATCGCATCTTTCCCCGCGGATAAAGGCCGCGGCGCAAATTCGCAGCCTGACGCCGGCTGTCGGTGCCTGCCGCCGGCTGTCGGCGCTTGTTGCTGACTGTCGGTGCTTGTCGCGGGCTGTCGATGCCTGCCGCCGGCATGGGGAAACCGGCAGGGCTGGCTAGTGGATGCAAGCCTTGTTGCTTCCGCCGGGCAGCCATATAATTGAATCATGTTCTGTTCCGGAAACCAGCGGACCATCGCAAGGGGGAAAGGAAAGACCATGAACGACTTTGAAAAGCTTGGCGTCTTCTATCTGGGGCGTCCCTATGACCTCGAGGCTGGCCGGCCGGCCGAAGGCCTCGTCCTCTACGATTCCAAGGACCTGACGACCCACGGCGTCTGCGTCGGCATGACCGGCAGCGGCAAGACCGGCCTCTGCGTCGCCCTGCTCGAGGAAGCCGCCATGGACGGCATCCCCGCCATTGTCATCGACCCGAAGGGCGACCTCTCCAACCTGCTGCTTACTTTCCCCGATCTCCGGCCGGAAGACTTCGCGCCCTGGATCAATGAGGACGATGCCCGCAAGAAGGATCTTGATCCGGCCGCCTACGCCGCCCAGCAGGCTGCGCTCTGGCAGAAGGGCCTTGCCGCCTGGGGCCAGGACGGCGAGCGCATCCGCCGCATGCGCCAGAATACCGAGTTTGTCATCTACACGCCCGGCAGCACCGCCGGCATCCCGGTCTCCATCCTGCACTCCTTCGCCGTCCCGCCGCCCGCCATCCTTAACGATGACGAGCTTCTGCGCGAGCAGGTCAGCAGCACCGCCTCAAGCCTCCTCGGCCTGATCGGCGCCGAAGCCGATCCGATCAAGAGCCGCGAACACATCCTTCTGTCGACCATCATCCTTAGCCAGTGGCAGAACGGCGCCGACCTGCAGCTCGCCGACCTGATCACGCTGATCCAGCAGCCGCCGCTCGAAACCGTCGGCGTGATGCCGCTGGAGTCCTTCTTCCCCGGCAAGGACCGGCTCGCACTGGCGCTTCAGTTCAACAACCTGCTGGCTTCGCCCGGATTCGCCACCTGGCTGTCCGGCGAACCGCTCGATATCGGCCAGATCCTGCACACACCGTCCGGCAAGCCGAAGCTCGCCATCTTCTCGATCGCCCACCTCGCCGATGCCGAGCGCATATTCTTCGTCTCGCTGCTGCTCAGCCAGGTGCTGGCCTGGACCCGTACCCAGTCCGGCACCAGCAGCCTGCGCGCCATCCTCTATATGGACGAGATCTACGGCTACTTCCCGCCAGTCGCCAATCCGCCCAGCAAGGCGCCGCTGCTCACCCTGCTCAAGCAGGCACGCGCCTACGGGCTCGGGGTCATGCTGACGACGCAGAACCCGGTCGACCTCGACTACAAGGGCCTCGCCAACACCGGCACCTGGTTCATCGGCCGCCTGCAGACCGAGCGCGACAAGCAGCGGGTGCTCGAGGGCCTCGAGGGCGCCTCCGCCACCCAGGGCGTCGCCTTCGACCGCGGCCGCATGGAGCAGATCCTGGCCGGGCTCGGCAACCGAATCTTCCTCATGCACAATGTCCACGAGGAGGCGCCAATGCTGTTCGAGACGCGCTGGTGCATGTCCTACCTGCGCGGCCCCCTGACGCGCTCGCAGATACAGATGCTGCAGCCAAAGCCCGCCCGGCCGGGCACCCGGCTGCCCGTGACTGGCGGCATGCCGGCGCCGGAACCGGACGCCCAGGGCGAGCCAGCCGGCCCGTTTGCGACTCCTGAGCCGTCCGGTCCATTCGCGGCGGCGATACCGTCTGGCCCGTTTGCTCCGGCAGAACCGATCGCCCGGCGTACAAGGGCCGGGGCGACCGGTTCCACCGGCATTGCCGGGGCGGGAACTGGAGCCGCTGCCGGAATGGGTGCCGGAATGGTTGCCGGCATGGGTATGGTTGCCGCTGACCAGCGGCCGCCCGTGCTGCCTCCGGATATCCGGCAGTACTTCATGCCGATGCGCAGCCGGGTAGGCGGCGAGGTCATCCTGCGCTACCGGCCGATGGTTCTCGGCAATGTCGAGATCGGCTTCCGCAACCTCAAGATCGGCGTTCAGCAAGTCAGCGAGCATACGTTCATCAGCGAAATCGCTGACGGGGTCTACCCGGTCGACTGGAACAAGGCCATCGTCGTCGATACGCCCGTGACCGACCTCGACAGCTCAGGGGTGAGCGGCGCCCTCTACGCCCAGCTGCCGCCGGCGGCGGGCA
>CAYOHO010000258.1:0-3945 GCA_964403755.1 uncultured Oscillospiraceae bacterium | reverse complement strand
CGGCCGAAGCAAAGCCGCCACCCGGCCAGCGGGCTGGCCGGACAACCCCGCAGCCCTGCATCAGTCGCCGATGGCCTGGGCCGGCTTCGCCGATCCAGGCCTCCGAAACCGAAACAGGCAGGTACCGCCTTGAAAATCAGCCTGAGCTTCCGCAGCTGGAGCATCCGCTTCAAGCTCCTCTTCTACTTCCTCTCGCTGATCCTGTTCCTCACCCTGATGCTCGGGGTGTTCAACAGCCGTACCTATACGCGCTTCATCGAGACCCAGACGACTTCACACATCACGCAGACGATCAGCCAGGTGACGCGGAACATCGAGTACACGATCACCAACGCCGAGCACATCATGCGCTATCTCTCGGAGGAGCCGGATGTGCAGGCGTTCCTGTCGTCGCGCCAGAACGGGGGCGACCCCGACACCAAGGCCATCCTGGCCCAGCTGCAGTCATTCACACGCATCAACACCGAGATTGCCGGCCTCATGATCGTCAGCCATACGAATGACAGCCTGAGCAACGAGATGTTCGCGCTCTCGCGCGACCCGCTGACCCAGGAGCCCTGGTATCAGGCCGCCCTGGCCGAGCCGGACCGGCTGCACCTGTTCAGCAACCCCATCGGGCGCAACATCCGCACGACCCACCGCTATGGCACCGATGAGGTGGTCAGCCTGGCCATGGCCGTGCGTGACCCGTTCAGCAGCCAGGTCATTGGCGTCATTGTGGTTGACCTGGTGCTCGATTTCATCCGTCAGGCGACCGGCGACGTCACCTTCGGCGAGTCCGGCTTCCTGTTTGTCGTTGATGACGGCGGCCAGGTCGTCTACGCGCCGGTCAACAGCACCGTCTACCGGGTCAACACCGCCTGGCTGGGCCCCGGCTCCTCCGGCAGCCTGATCCGCACCATCCACGGCAACGACTTTGAGATCCTTTTCTCCGAGTCGGCGTATACGCACTGGAAGACAGTCGGCGTGTTCTCGCTGCCGGAAGTGCTGACCGTCGTCAGCAGCACCGAGCGCTATACGATCGCGATCAGCCTGATCACCCTGCTGCTGGCGATCATCGCGGCCTACTTCTTCACCGCCTCGATCGACAAGCCGCTGCGCAAGCTGCGGAGCCTGATGAAGCAGGCCGAAGAGGGCAACCTCAATGTCGCCTTCAACAACCGCTACAACGACGAGATCGGCCAGCTGGGCCAGAGCTTCAACAACATGATCGCCGAGATCCGCAGCCTGATCGCGCTCGTCTATTCCGAGCAGAAGAGCAAGCGCGAGGCGGAGCTGAAGACGCTGCAGGCCCAAATCAAGCCGCATTTCCTCTACAATACGCTCGACACGATCCAGTGGCTGGCGCAGCAGCGGGGGGCCACCGACATCGTCGAGATCGTCGGCGCGCTGACGACGCTGTTCCGCATCGGCATCAGCAAGGGCCGGGAGATGATTTCGCTGCGCGACGAACTGGATCACATCCGCAGCTACCTGGTGATCCAGAAGGCCCGCTATGAGGAGAAGATCGCCTATGAGATCGATGCCGATCCCGCCCTGCTGAACCTGCGTGTCATCAAGCTGATCCTGCAGCCGCTGGTCGAGAATGCCATCTACCACGGCATCAAGGAGCGGCGCGGCAATGGCCGGATCCGTGTTGCCGTGACCTGCGACGGAACCGTGCTGCGCCTGGCGGTCTCCGATGACGGTGTCGGCATCCCGCCGGCCCGGCTGGCCCAGCTGCAGGACGCTCTGCAGCGCGGCGTCCCCGGCCAGGACGGGATCGGCTACGGCATCTTCAATGTCAACGAACGCATCCGCCTGACCTTCGGGCCGGAATACGGCCTGGAGATCGACAGCAAGCCCGGGAACGGCACCACCGTGACCATCCGCCATCCGGTCATCGAAAGGAACTGAGCAGCATGTGGAAAGTCCTGATAGCCGACGATGAACCCAAGATC
Source organism: uncultured Oscillospiraceae bacterium (assembly GCA_964403755.1). Classification (GTDB taxonomy): domain Bacteria; phylum Bacillota; class Clostridia; order Saccharofermentanales; family UBA5734; genus JAXGXQ01. The sequence continues at coordinate 2,005 of CAYOHO010000258.1, read as the reverse complement.
CGCCGCGGCCTGATCGGCTGCACCAACTGGGGCGAGCTGGACATGACGGTCGTGGGCGAGGCCGAGGATGGCCTCATGGCCTATGAGCAGGCGCGCGACCTTCGGCCGGACCTGATGCTGGTCGATATCTGCATGCCGATGCTCAACGGGCTCGAGCTGATCGAGCGCATCCGCACCGAGGTGCCCGACTGCCTGCAGATCATCGTCAGCGGCCACGACGAGTTCGAGTACGCCCAGCAGGCCTTGCGCCTGCAGGCTTTTGACTTCCTGCTCAAGCCGGTCGGCCCCGACCTGATGCGCGCGACACTGGAGAAGGCGGCTGCCGAGCTCGCCGCCCGCTCCTGCCGCCGCCAGTACCTGCAGTGGGCCCAGCAGCAGTTCGAGCGCAACCTGCCGCACCTGCGCGAGACGTTTCTCAACGACTGGGTGGCCGGCCGCCTGACCTGGCTGGAGGTGAAGGAGCAGCTCGATTTCCTCCGCCTGGCCCTGCCTGACAGTCCGGGCCTCCTGGTCGTGCGGCCGCTCGAGCGCCTCGGCCGCGAGGCGCCGGCCGGCGCCCGCGACCGCCACATCCAGCTGCTGGCCCTGTACAGTCTGCTGGAGCGTGAACTCGAGCCGCTCGCGCCCGTGATCCTGTTCCAGGACAGCAAGGAGCAGGTAGTCGCCATCGCCGGCGCCGGAACCGGCTGTGCCGCGGCCTGGGCAACCCTGCCCGAGCGCCTGTCCCGGGAGGCCGAGTCCTGCCTGGGCCAGACGATCGCCCTGGCCCGCATGCCGGTGACCCGGATCGAGACCAGCCTGGCAGCCGACTATGACGCCCTCTGTGAACAGATCTCCCGCGACACGGGCCTCACACCCACGGTCAAGATGGCCCGCCAGTACATCGACGTGCATTACGCGGAACCGGAGCTGTCGCTGCAGCAGGTCGCCGACAGCATCCCGGTCAGCCCCTCCTACCTGAGCCGACTGCTCAAGCAGGAGCTGGGCATCTCCTTCATCGAATACGTCACGCATGTCCGCATCGGCATGGCGACCCAGCTGATGCACGATCCGGCGATGCGGATGTACGAGATCGCCGAGCGCGTCGGCTACAGCAGCCAGCACTACTTCTCGACGGCTTTCCGCCGCATGCTTGGCGTCTCGCCGGCGGAATACCGCAAGGGCGGCACCGCATGAGCGCCCGGACCGCCGCCCGCCTGCTGCTGGCCGTGCTGCTCGCCGCCCTGGCGCTGCCGCTGGCGTCCGGCTGCAGCCGGCAGGACGCAAACAGCGCCCAGCCGGGCGATATCCGCTTCCTCATCGGCATGTCCCAGGCCAACCTTGTCGAGCCCTGGCGCGTCAAGATGAACGAGGAGATCCGCCTCGAAGCCCAGAGCCACAGTGACGCCAAGGTGATCTTCTCCGACGCCGGCCAGGACAGCCAGCGCCAGATCGAGGACATCCGCAAGATGGTCGCCCAGGGCATCGACCTGCTGATTGTCTCGCCGAACAACGCAGCCCTGCTGCGCAACACCATCGTCGAGGTCTACCAGAAGATCCCGGTCATCGTCCTCGACCGGGCCATCGACGGCTACGACTACACACTCTTCATCGGCCCCGACAATACCGGCATCGGCATGCAGGCCGGCGAATACGTCGCCCGGATGCTGGGCAATGCCGGCGGCAAGGTGATCGAGATCCAGGGCCTTTACGGCTCGCCCCCGGTGCGTGACCGCAGTGACGGCTTCCACCAGGTGATCGCCCAGTACCCGGACATCCAGATCGTGCGCACCGTCTTCGCCGACTGGCTGCGCGACCGTACCGAGGACCGCGTCGGAGAGATCCTGCGCGAGGTCCCCGATGTGGATGTCATCTTTGCCCAGAGCGATGCCATGGCCTATGGCGCCTGGAAGGCGGCGAAGAGCCTGGGGCTCGAGGGCAAGATCCGTTTTGTCGGCGTCGACGGCCTGCCCGGCGTCGAGGGCGGCCTGTCGCTGGTGCAGAAGGGCATTCTCAAGGCCACGTT
>CAYOHO010000257.1:0-3946 GCA_964403755.1 uncultured Oscillospiraceae bacterium | reverse complement strand
GGACGCCCCGGATCCAGCCGCCGCGGCCGAGGCACAGGCCGAGATCACCGAGATCCGCGCCATCGCGGCACTGCGTCCGCTTCTGCTGCTTTGCGGCAAGTCGGATCTGCCGGAAAGGGAGCGGCTCTGCTCCAGCCTGGCCGCAGCCCTGCCGGAGCTGCCGGTCCAGTCAGTCTCGACCCTGACCGGCGAAGGCCAGGCGGAGATCCGCCAGACCATCGCCGAAGCCTACCAGTCGCTCGGCGTCCCCGGCGGCGAGGACATCATCCTGACCAGTGCCCGCCATCATGGCCTGGTCACCGCCGCCGCCGAAAGCCTGCAGCAGGGGGCCGAAGCGCTCGGCGCCGGCATCCCGCTCGATGTCACGGCAACGCTGCTGCGAACGGCCGCCGACCAGCTGGCCGAGATCACCGGCGATACCGTCAGCGACACCCTGGTTGAAACCATCTTCAGCCGATTCTGCGTCGGCAAATAGGAGGCAGCACACCGTGGACCCTGCCCTTCAGACTGTCAGTGCGGCCCTGTCCCAGCCGGAAGCCTGGCTGGCCGGCACATACGATGTCGCCGTCATCGGCGCCGGCCATGCCGGCTGCGAGGCCGCCCTGGCCGCAGCCCGGCTCGGCTGCCGCACCATCCTCTTCGCGATGAACCTGGATGCGGTCGCCAACATGCCGTGCAACCCCAATATCGGCGGCACGGCCAAGGGCCAGCTCGTGCGCGAGATCGACGCGCTTGGCGGCGAGATGGGCCGCCTGGCCGACCGGACGATGATCCAGTTCCGCATGCTGAACCGCTCGCGCGGGCCGGCCGTGCAGTCGCCGCGTGCCCAGATCGACCGCCGCCGCTACCAGATGGGCATGAAGGCCATTCTTGAGCGCCAGCCAAACCTTGACCTGCGCCAGGCCGAGATCGTCAGCCTCCTGCTGGCCGACCCGGAAGCGAAAGCGTCTGCCCCTGCTGCCGGTTCTCCTGCCCCTGTTCCTGCCCCGGCGACCACCCAGAACGCCGTGGCCGCTGATGACGGAACAGGTGCCCCTGCCGATGCCGGAACGGCTGGCCGTCCCCTGATCGGCGGCGTCCTCACGCGCAGCCGGGCCGTCTTTGCCGCCCGGGCCGTCGTGGTCGCGACCGGCACCTACCTCGAATCGCGGATCATCATCGGGGCCTGCCAGTACCCCGGCGGGCCCGACAGCCTGTTCCCCTCGCATGGCCTCTCCGCCTCGATCCGGGCGGCCGGCCTGCCGATGCAGCGCTTCAAGACCGGCACGCCGGCGCGCATCAGCCGCGGCAGTGTCAACCACGCCGCCATGGAGCGACAGGATGGCGACCGTCCGGTTGTTCCCTTCTCCTTCGAGCATGAACCCGGCGACCTTGGCCAGCTGGCGGAGCAGGAGCCCTGCTGGCTGACCTACACGACGCCGCAGACGCGCGCCATCATCCTCGGCAGCCTTGACCGCTCGCCGCTCTACAGCGGCGCCATCGAGGGCATCGGTCCGCGCTACTGCCCGTCGATCGAAGACAAGTTCGTCAAGTTCCCGGACAAGGAACGCCACCAGATCTTCATCGAGCCAACCGGCCGCGATACGGAAGAACTCTACGTCCAGGGCATGTCGAGCAGCATGCCGGAAGAGGTGCAGCTGGCCATGCTGCGCTCCGTCGCCGGGCTCGAGAACGTCCGGGTCATGCGCAGCGCCTATGCCATCGAATACGACTGCCTCGACCCGACCGGACTCGACCGCACGCTGGCCGCCCGGTCCGCAGGCGGCCTCTGGTTTGCCGGCCAGGTCAACGGCACCTCAGGCTATGAGGAAGCGGCCGCCCAGGGCCTCGTGGCCGGCATCAACGCCGCTCGCAGCGTCCATGGCGAGGCGCCGGTCGTGATCGACCGCGCGACCGCCTACATCGGCGTGCTGATCGACGACCTGGTGACCAAGGGCACCCGCGAGCCCTACCGCATGATGACGGCCCGCGCCGAATACCGCCTGCTGCTGCGCCAGGACAATGCCGACAGCCGCCTGACCCCGCTCGGACATGCCATCGGCCTGATCCCGGACGGGCGCCATGCCCGCTTTCTGGAAAAGGATCGCCAGATCCATGCAGAGACGGCGCGCTGCCGCAGTGTCACAGTTCGGCCGACAGCCGCCGTCAATGCCATGCTCACATCGCTGGGAACTGCCGCCCTGGCCAACCCGGCCACGCTGGCCGAGCTGCTCCGCCGGCCGGAGCTCGACTACGCCAGCCTGGCGCCGCTGGATCCGGAACGGCCGGATCTGCCGCCGGCCGTACGCGAATCGGTCGAGATCACCCTCAAGTACGAGGGCTACATCCGGCTGGAAGAAGAGCGCATCCGCCGCTTCCAGCAGCTCGAGGACCGTCCCCTGCCTGCCGGCATCGACTATGGGGCGATCAGCGGCCTGCGCCTGGAGGCGCGCCAGAAGCTGTCCCGCCTGTGCCCGGCCTCGATCGGCCAGGCTGCCCGCATCTCCGGCGTCTCGCCGGCCGACATCTCGGTCCTGCTCGTCTGGCTCGAGGCGCTCCGCCGCGGCGGCCAGTCCCGGACGCCCGCCGGCGCCGGCGAATCAAAGGCACCGGCAGGCGCCGGCGAATCAAAGACACCGGCAGGCACGCGTGAATCAAAGGCCCCGGCAGGCGACGGTGAATCCCATGGATGAACGGAGGCAACACATGAGTGCCAGCCATGAAGGAAAGCCGGCACCGGCCGGAGAACGGACCGGAGCGGCCATTTCCCTGCCCGAATCAGCGGCCGGCCTGCTGGCCCTGTTGCCAGGGGTCCTGACGGCGGCCGGCATCGTTCTTGAGCCGTCCCAGCTGGCGGGGCTGGTCCGCTATGCCGCGCTGCTGCGCGAATGGAACACCCGGATCAACCTCACGGCCATCACCGATGACCAGGGGGTGGCGGTCCGCCACTTCCTTGACTCACTCAGTGTGCTGCCCCTCCTCGATGCCGAGCAGTCCCGGCAGGGCGGCCGGCCGCTGAGCCTGGTCGATGTCGGTACCGGCGCCGGCTTCCCCGGCCTGCCGCTGCGCATTGCCCGGCCTGGTCTCCAGCTGACGCTGCTCGACTCGCTGCAGAAGCGCATCGCCTTCCTTCAGGCCGTGGCTGCCGATCTCGGCCTTGCCGATGTCGCCGCCGTCCATAGCCGGGCCGAGGATGCCGGCCTTGATCCGCGCTGGCGCGAGCGCTTCGACATTGCCATCGCCCGGGCTGTGGCGCCCCTGCCGGTCCTCTGCGAATACCTCCTGCCCTTCGTGCGCCGCGGCGGCCTGATGATCGCCATGAAGGCACAGAAACTGGAGGAAATCGACGAGGCCTCGGCAGCCATACGCATCCTCGGCGGCCGCCTCGAAACAGTCGAGACCCTCGTCTTGCCCGGCACCGACCTGACGCGAACCCTGGTCTGCGTGCGCAAGGCGACGGCGACCCCGAAGGCCTATCCGCGCAAGGCCGGCCTGCCGGAACGCAAGCCCCTGTCCTGACCTGCCGCCCGCCCTTGGCCTGGTGCCGCACGGCCGCTGGAGCCGGGCGCGGCGAAGCCTTCCCGGAAGGCTTTTCCGAATGCCTTGCAGACGTCATTTTGAATGCCTTTCAGAAGCCTTTCCGATTGCCTTGCAGACGTCATTCCGAATGCCTTGCATGCACCTTTCCCGGCGGTCCGCTGCCTGTCCGCGACGGCGTCCGAGCGTGCATTTGAGGGCGTTTTGTGGTATCATACTGTGAAGCATGCAACAGCGAACACAGGAGGATTGTCCCGTTTATGGCGGACCCCAATGACAAACAGAACCAGTCCGGCGCACCCCTGGACAAGCGGGAATTGCAGAAGCTGAAGGATGCCGCGGTCGATACCGCCTTCCGCAGCCCCCAGACCACCATCATTCCAGTCGACCTCGAAGAGGAAATGAAGAAATCGTTCATCGACTACGCGAT
>CAYOHO010000256.1:0-3959 GCA_964403755.1 uncultured Oscillospiraceae bacterium | reverse complement strand
GGCCGGCGGCATCGGCTTCGACTACCGCCTGGCCATGGGCATGCCTGACTTCTGGATCAAGACGGTGCAGAAGAACGACCACAGCTGGAACATGTACGAGCTCTGGCACGAGCTGACGACGAGCCGTCCCTGTGAAAAGCGCATCGGCTATGTCGAGTCGCACGACCAGGCCCTGGTCGGCGACAAGACCTTCATCTTCTGGCTGGCCGACAAGGAAATGTACTGGCATATGGACAAGGCGAGCCAGAACCTGCAGATCGACCGGGCAATCGCACTGCACAAGATGGCGCGCCTGGCGACCATCTCGCTCGGCTGCGAGGGATACCTCAACTTCATGGGCAACGAGTTTGGCCATCCGGAATGGATCGACTTCCCGCGCGAGGGCAACAACTGGAGCTACTGGCACTGCCGGCGCCAGTGGAGCCTGGCCGACAGCCCGTTCCTGCGCTATTCGGACCTGCGGCACTTCGACGAGGCCATGCTGGCGCTGATGGATGGGGAATCGCTGCTGGGCGGCACGCCGGAGCAGCTTTGGCTCGACGATGCCCGCAAGCTGGTCGCCTTCCGCAAGCGGGACTATGTCTTCATCTTCAATTTCCATCCGACCGAGTCGTACAGCGGCTTCCAGCTGCCGCTCCATGAGCGCGGCCGCTTCCAGACGGTCCTTGACACGGATGAGACGCGCTTTGGCGGCCAGGCCCGCATCGCCCACGACTATGTCTACGAGACCGCCGCCCTGCCTGCGGCGGACGGCGCTGACGGCATCCAGCTCTACATTCCCTGCCGCACCGCCCTGGTGCTGAAGCAGATCGGCTGACCGCAGGATCAGCCGGGAACCGGCCGCTCTTACGTGCCCTGCCCTGCCAGCGATTCGCTGATGGCGGGCATCGAAGCCCGGCTGCGCTTGAGCAGGCGCATGGCGTTGAAGATGGCGATCACGGTCACGCCGATGTCGGCGAAGACGGCTTCCCACATGCTGGCTTGTCCGCCGGCGCCCAGCAGGAGAACCAGCAGCTTGATGCCGAGGGCGAAGACGATGTTCTGCCAGACGACCGCCTGGGTCCGGCGGGCGATGGCAATGGCGCCGGCAACCCGCAGCGGCTCGTCCGTCATGATGACCACGTCGGCGGCCTCAATGGCGGCGTCCGAGCCGAGGCCGCCCATGGCGATGCCGACGTCGGCCCGGGTGAGCACGGGCGCGTCATTGATGCCGTCGCCGACGTAGACGATGCTGCCGCGGCCGCTCCGGCGCTCCAGTTCGTCGAAGACGGCTACCTTGTCCTGCGGCAGCAGACCGGCATGCACCGACCCGATGCCAACCGATGCGGCGACAGATCGGGCGGCTGCCTCGTGGTCGCCGGTCAGCATGGCGACGTCGCGGACACCGGCAGCCCGCAGGCTGGAAATGGCTTCGGCGGCGTCGGGCTTGACCGTGTCCGCGACCCGGATGGAGCCGGCATACTGGCCATCAATCGCGACGAAAACGCGTGTGCCGGCTTCAGCGCTCAGTGGCGGCACGGCGATGGCCGATTCGGCCATGAGCCGGGCATTGCCAGCCAGGATTTCGCGGCCCTCGGTCCGGGTGCGGGTGCCGAGTCCGGGCAGGTTGACGAATGACTCGACCGCAGCCGGATCCAGGTCCGCCGCCGCAGCAGGTCCGGCCGCAGCAGAACCGGGTGCAGCGGCTGCAGCCAGGATCGCCCTGGCTATGGGGTGCGAGGAATGGGCTTCGCCCCGGGCGGCGTATGCCAGCAGCTGGCTGCGGGTGAAGGGCGGCACGGGGTCGATGGACTGGACCGTGAAAGCGCCGCTGGTGAGCGTGCCGGTCTTGTCGAAGACGACCGTGTCAACGCGGGCGAGCGCCTCCAGGTGGTTGCTGCCCTTGACCAGGATGCCGTCACGGGCGGCGGCGCCGATGCCCCCGAAGTAGCCGAGCGGAATCGAGATGACGAGCGCGCAGGGACAGGAGACGACCAGGAAGATGAGGCCGCGGTAGAGCCAGTCCTGGAAACGGGCGCCCGGCACGAGCAGCGGCACCAGGAAGGCCAGCACGGCGGCGATGCCGACGACAGCCGGTGTGTACCAGCGGGCGAAGCGGGTGATGAAGGCCTCCGTCTTCGCCTTATGGCTGGCGGCGTTTTCAACCAGGTCAAGGATTCGCGCGACCGTTGACTCGCCATAGCTGCAGGTGGTTGCGACTGTCAGGAGCCCGTCGAGGTTGACTGTGCCGGAAAGCACCGGGTCGCCCGGCGCGACATCGCGTGACGCTGATTCGCCGGTGATCGCGGCCGTGTCCAGGGATGAGCGGCCCTCGAGGACCGTGCCGTCGAGCGGCACACGTTCACCGGGCCGGATCAGGATACGGCTGCCGACAGGCACGTCGGCAGGCGAGACCCGCATCAGCCCGTCGGCGGTCCAGAGATTGGCGTAGTCGGGCCGGATGCCGAGCAGCGACTGCACCGACTGGCGCGATTGGCGCAGCGCCCGGTTCTCCAGCAGTTCGCCTGCCCGGTAGAAGAGCATGACCGCGACGGCTTCGGGATATTCGCCGATGGCAATGGCGCCGATCGTGGCCAGCGCCATCAGGAAGTTTTCATCAAACAGGTCGCCGCGGCCAATGTTGCGGACCGCCCGCAGCAGGACCTTGCCGCCGGCCAGCAGCCAGGCGGCGATCTGCAGCAGTCGCCCGATCGCCGCCGGCAGCGGCAGGAGCAGGGCGCTCAGGAAGAGGGCTGCACTGACAGCCAGAAGCGGTGCACCTTCGGCAGCCAGCTCATTCAGCTGGCGTCGCCAGGGCGGCAGGCTGTCCGCCGGCGCGGTGGCTTCCGGTCCAGGCCCGGCCTCGTTCAGCCCTGGACTGGCATCGTTCGGCCCTGGCCAGACAGGCGTGCAGGATCCGTCGGCGCAGATGGAAGCCGCGGTGGGACGCGCTGCGGCCGCAGTCTCCGGCCAGCCCACCGCATGCCAGGGCGACTGCTTCGCCTGGACGATGACGTCCGGCTCGATCTGCCGTATGATGCGTGTGGCGTCGGCGAGGATGACTTCGAAGTCGGCGCCGGCTTCTGTCGCGAGCACCAGCGTGCGGGTGGCAAAGTGGATGCTGGCCTGCGTGACCCGCGGCAGCTGGCTGATCCGGTTCTCCATCTTGGCTGCGCAGTTGGCGCAGCCAAGTCCCTCCAGGAGGAATTCCCTTTTCATGGCAGTATCCTTCATGCGGTGCACATGCTGTCCTTTCAGAATCTGGCCGGTTCCCGGACGTGGGTCAGGGCCTGGGCGAAAATCTGGCCGATGTGCTCGTCGTTCTGGGCGTAGTAGACGATCTTGCCGTCGCGGCGGCTGCGGACCAGGCGGGCCTGCTTCAGGATGCGGAGCTGGTGCGAGATGGCCGACGGGGTCATGCTGAGCAGGGCTGCGAGATCGCAGACACACAGCTCGCCCCCGGCGAGCCCCCAGAGCAGGCGGACCCGGGTGGCGTCGCCGAATACCTTGAACAGGTCGGCCACGGCGCCCACGGTTTCCTCAGGGAGCGCAGCGGCACGTGCCCGGCTGATGGCGTCCACATGGATGATGTCGCATTCGCAGCAGTCGGTCTCGATCCTGGTCTGTTGTGCCATGAAGCCTCCAGGCCGGCTGGCTGCCGGCAATTACAAACGTTTGAACAACTGTTCAAATGATATTGAACACCCGGCTGGCACCGCTGTCAAGTCTGAAGGCGGCAGCAGGGGGGCGGGTGACGGCACTTGACAGATGCTGAAGCCAATGCTATTGTTGCGGCAACACAACATCAGACAAACCATCGATCAAGAGAAGTACGCATGAAACCGCGTATCCAGAGAGTTGCCGACTGGTGTGAAGGCAGCGCGCAGGACGTGCCGAATGGACTTGAGAGGGAAGCCCGAAATCTGCGGAGAGTAGGCGCTTACGGGGAACCGGCCCGTTATCAGGCGGTCGCATGTTGA
>CAYOHO010000255.1:0-3963 GCA_964403755.1 uncultured Oscillospiraceae bacterium | reverse complement strand
AAGGGGCTGCCCGCATAGCTGTTCCACTGCTCGATGCTGGCGGGCGCCCAATAACCGATGCCGGCGGCATACGGATTCTTGTAGACCGCGAGCTCGTCGGTGGCGGCGAGCACCTGCTGCAGCCGGTCGTCGATCCTGGTGTCGCGGTTGATCAGGTAGCGGATGTTGAAGAGCGAGTTGAGCAGCAGGGTCGAGCCCTCGTACTTGTAGCTGTTGATGCTGTTGCTGTGGAAGCCGAGGTTCTCGAACATGCGCACTGGCTTGGTCGGCACGGTGGAGGCAAAGATCGAGAGGCCGCGGAACGAGTACAGGAAGGGGTCGTTGATCGTGCGCGGGTTGAGGATCTCCACCCGGTAGAACGAATGGTCCTCCTCCGCGATCGCCGCCAGCTGCTCGCGGACCTGGGTGACCTCCTTGCCGCTCAGGTAGCCGTCGCGTGTGGACAAGTACTCGGTCATGTCGACCCGGTGGATCATGAGGAACGTGTTCAGGGTCATCTCGGCCAGGACGACCAGCAGGAAGGCCAGCGCAAGGTCGCCGGGCGTCATGTGCAGAATGCGGTCGGCCGTAAGGACAACCATGTAGATCACCAGGAAGGCCAGCGTGACATAGAGCGTGATCAGCTCGGGCTTCTTGGTGTTGAGCTTCTGCGAAAGCAGGATGATGAGTGCCAGGTAGGCGCCGATCGCGCCGATCTGCTTGCCGGAGAATTCGCGCAGGTGCTGGAAGGCCGGCGCGGCCATGCTCAGGACGAGGAAAATGTAGACAAAGGAATTGCGGTACGGCAGCTGGTTGGGGAAGTGCATGCCGTGCCAGATGAAGTTGAGCACATTGATGTTGAAGCTGAGGATCATGACGGCGACCAGGCCGAGGTGCCAGAGCTTGGCGCGCAGCGGGATGGCGCGGCAGAGGAAGTAGACCGGCAGCAGCACCAGGATGGCCAGTCCGGCGTACATGTTGGGCATGCCATCGCGGATCGAGGGCGACACGAGCACATCGTGCTGTCCGATGTAGTCGAAGAGGTCGAAGGCATGCGTGATGGCGGTCGGGAAGCGGTCGCCCGCTGCCGATGTCAGCTTGAGCGAGAAATAGGTCGGGACCAGCAGCACCGAGGCCAGGCCGCCGGCCAGCAGCGAGAAGCCGGCGAAGCGGGCAGTCACGCCCAGCAGACGGCCGGGCGGCGGGTTCTCAAGATCGGAGAACAGCGCCACCGGATAGTACAGCACAGTGAACAGGCAGACGAAGAACGCCATGTAGTAGTTGGTGTAGATGACCAGGGCCAGCGAGACCGTATAGAGCAGGAAGCGGCCGTCCCGGATCAGCCGGTGGAGGCCGAGCATGGCCAGCGGCAGCAGGAACAGGCTCTCCAGCCACATGATGTTCCAGAAATAGGCGATCGTGTAGCCTGACAGGGCGTACATCGTGCCGAAGGCGACAGCCACCGCGCCGTCGATGCGGTGCACGCCGCGCAGGAAAGCGGCAAACGTCGCCCCGGCCAGGCCGACCTTGAACACGACCAGCACAAAGATGGCTTCGGTGACATAGGAGGCCGGGAACAGCACGACGATGATATTCAGCGGACTGGCCAGGTAATAGGCGAACAGCGACCAGAAGTTGGTGCCGAGGCCGCCATTCCAGGTGTAGAACGGGCTCGACAGGGTGGTCAGCTTCTCCCGCAGCTCGACCATGAACGGCGCGTACTGGTGATAGAGGTCGATCGTCAGGATGTTGCGGTCGCCAAAGGGAAAGACGCCGCGGCTGAAGAACGCGGCCGAGAGAATGAGGGTCGGGAACAGGAAGGAGAGGAACAGCGACCGGTTGTCCCTGTAGAGCTGGCCAGGTCGCGGCAGGTGTCGCTTCGTTGTCGGCATAATGCTCCCCAAATGCAAATCTTGATGGTGGTCTGGCATGCTGAGATTGCGGAAGAGGCACGGCTGAGGCAGCGCCAGACGCCGGAAATCCGGCCCCAGACGGGCGGCGCCCTGTCTATTCTATCATATTTTTGCGAATGAATGGCAATGTCCTGTCAGCCGCGGCGACCGGTCGGCGCCGGCACGGCGCAGCCAGCCAACTCCGGCGCGGCGTCACCCGACGGCCAGGCGCGTCGGCACAGGCCAGTTCCGGCGCAGCGTCACCGGACAGCCAGGACTCAATCCATGCGCACGGTTTCGAGGGGACTTGCCGCCGGGGCGGCCAGCATGGCCAGCGCCGCCACGGGATCAAGCAGCCAGCGGCGGGCCGCGTCGCGCGCGAGGATCAGGGGCATCCGGTCGTGAATGACGCTCATCATGGGGCTCGCCGGTATGGTGATGATGACGAACCGGTCCATTGTCACGACATGTCCCTGACCGTCTTCATCGGACGTCCCGGCAGCCAGGGTCTCGGGACCGTAAAGCCTCACCGCCTCTTCCGGCGACAGGCGCTCCGGCCGGTAGAGGCCGGCCATATAGAAGAAGCCATCGCCCGGCACCGAAATGCGGTAACGGGTCTTGCTGCGGCTTTCGGCCTGCTTCTGCCATTCATAGAAGGCATTGGCCGGCAGCAGCACGCGGCCCTGGCGCACCGCCTGGCGGAACATCGGCTTTTCGACTGCGCTTTCAGCGCGGGCGTTGATGATGACGCCTCCGGCATGCGGATTGGTCATGCCCCACTGCATGAGGCGGACCGACGGCTGGCTCTCGCCGGAAGCAGTGCGGACCGGCGCCATGGCCGGCACCACGTCCGTCGGGAAGATCTCGCCGGTCTTCAGGTGCGCCGCCAGTGCCTTGCCCTGGTAGCGTCGGCTGATCTCCTCGAGGATGCGGCGCATTTCGGCACGTTCATCCTCGTCATCAATATAATAGCGCCCGCACATGGCTTCAGTCGCGGGCGGTCGCGGACAGCAGCCCGCCCACTGCCGTCACGCCGGCCGGGGCAAGGTTGTCAATGCAGAACGATTCGAAGACCTGGCATTTCGCGCCGGTTATTGCCGAAATTTCGGCGCAGGCCTCATGAAAGCGCGTCTTCGGGTCGGTATGGGTGAGGATCAGCGAGAAACTGGCGAATTTGCCGGCATACTGCTGGCAGAAGGCGCGCAGCGGGCTGCACATGCGTCCGGCCCAGACCGGCGCCACCAGCACGATATGGTCCGGATCCGGCTCATATGGATCCGCGAACCGGATCGCCGGCGTCTTGGCGAAGCGGGATTCGTAGCCGGAGCGCAAGAAGCCGAAAACGCCCCGGCGGGCCCGGACGTCCTCAATGCGGAACAGCGGAACGTCCAGCATGTCCGCAAGCTGCCGGGCGACCCGTTCCGCATGGCCAGTGAGCGAATAATAGACGATCTGCATGTTGCACCTCCAGGGCCGGACCGGTGTTCGCCACCGCAGCCGTTCGCTGAATCCATGATAACATGAAACAGGTGCGCGAATCACCCTGTTGTCGTTCCAGCCGGGTTCCGGATGGACAACAAGCCGTGAATCCATGATGGCATCCATGTGGACCGGCCCTGGACGGATGCACCGGCTATTCGCGCGATAGCGGAAAATATGAAACTTGACAAATGCCCGGATCGATAGTAGCGTCTTAAGGGGCCAAATTGCAGTTTCGCCGGAAACAGGCTGCAGACCCGGCCCCGCGTGACATCCGCGGCTCCAGCTGACACATACAATTCAGGAGGAGAAAGCATGAACCCAACGCCTTCGAAGATCATCGGCTATCTGCCCGACGAACGCCCGCCCTACTGGAAACTCATCCTCTTCGCGCTTCAGCAGATTCTGGTCATGTTCCCCGCCACAGTCCTGGTTGCCCTGCTCACCGGTTTCCACGTCTCCACCACCATTTTCGCCAGCGGTCTCGCCACACTCAGCTTCCTTCTGGTCACCCGCGGCAAGATCCCGCTCTACTACGGTTCCAGCTTCTCCTACATTGCAGCCATCGTCTCGATCACCGGCGTCAGCAAGTTCGGCCAGATTGCACCGGACG
>CAYOHO010000254.1:0-3963 GCA_964403755.1 uncultured Oscillospiraceae bacterium | reverse complement strand
TCTCCGTGCCGGCAAGGCCCAGGGATTCGGCCGAAGACCCGTCCGCAAACTGCAGCGGCAGGATGCCCATGCCGACGAGGTTGCTGCGGTGGATGCGTTCGAAGCTCTGCGCCAGAACCGCGCGCACGCCGAGAAGGGCCGGCCCCTTGGCTGCCCAGTCGCGTGAGCTGCCGGTGCCGTATTCCCGTCCGGCGATCACCAGCAGGGGGACGCCTTCGCTGCGGTAGCGCTCGCTGGCGGCATAGACTGAAACGGTTCCGCCATCGGGGAAGTGGCGGGTCATGCCGCCCTCGATGCCCGGCACCAGCCGGTTGCGCAGGCGGATGCCGGCGAATGTGCCGCGCATCATGACCTCATGCGCACCGCGACGGGCGCCGTAGGCATTGAACTGGTCCGGCGCGATGCCATGGGCCTGCAGATACTGCCCGGCTTCCGAATGCTCGGGGATGCTGCCGGCCGGCGAGATGTGGTCGGTGGTGACGCTGTCGCCCAGCAGGACGAGGCAGCGGGCGCCGGTGATGTCGCCTGGCCGCTGCGGTGCGCGCGCCATGCCGTCGAAGTAGGGCGGCTGCTGGATGTATGTCGAGCCGGCGGCCCAGGGATCGCTCCATTCCGGAGCCACCGGCAGCCGGCTCCAGCGCTCGACCGCGCCCTGCCGCTCCGGACCGGCCTTTCCACTGTAGGCCTTTTCGTACAGGTCCGGCGAGAGGCATGTGCGCATCACGGCCTGCACGGCTGCATCATCAGGCCAGATATCGGCGAGCAGGACCGGCTGGCCGTCCCGGTCCAGGCCGAGCGGTTCCTGCCCGAAGTCAATGTCTACCCGGCCCGCCAGGGCAAAAGCGACCACATAAGGCGGGGCAGCGAGGTAGTTGAGCCGGACCTGCGGATGGACGCGGCCCTCGAAGTTGCGGTTGCCGCTGATGACGGCCGCGACCGGCGGGGCGGCAGCGCCGGCCGCCTGCAGGGCCCGGGCGACCGGTTCCGCCAGGGGTCCGCTGTTGCCAATGCAGGTGGTGCAGCCATAGCCGACCAGGTGAAAGCCGAGGGCCTCGAGGCCTGCCATCAGGCCGGCCCGCTTCAGGTAGGCGGTAACGGCCGGCGATCCGGGCGCGAGGCTGGCCTTGACCGACTGCGGCACGGTGAGCCCGCGGGCGGCGGCATGGCTGGCCAGCAGTCCGGCGGCGATGATGACCGCCGGATTGGACGTGTTGGTGCAGTTGGTGATGGCGGCGATGGCCACCGATCCGGGACGGAGGGTTTCGCGGCTGCCGTCGGCGAAATCGACGGCAAGCCCGGCCGGTTCCGATGCGGCTGGATCCGGGGCGCCCGGTTCCGGAGCGGCCGGTTCCGATGCGGCAGGATCCGGGGCGCCCGGTTCCGGAGCGGCGTCTGCCGGCGCCGGCGGCGCGGCAGCGGCCTGGTCGCGCCTGAATGCCTGCTTCAGGCCATGGAGGGGGATGCGGTCCTGGGGGCGGCGCGGACCGGCCACGCTGGGCTCGACCGTGGCAAGGTCGAGGGTGAGCAGGGTCGTGTACCGGGGCTCGGGCGAGCCTTCCTCGCGGAACAGGCCCTGTGCCTGGCAGTAGGCTTCCACGAGGGCAACGTGGCTTTCCGGCCGGCCGGTGGCGCGCAGGTAGTCGAGCGTGTGGGCATCGACCGGGAAGTAGGCGGCCGTGGCTCCGTATTCGGGGCACATGTTGGCAACCGTCGCCCGGTCCTCGGCCCGCAGGCTGGAAAGGCCATCGCCGCAGAACTCGACCAGTGAGCCAACCACGCCCTGGCGGCGCAGGCATTCGGTCACGGTCAGGACCAGGTCGGTGGCGGTGACCCCGGGCATGAGCCGGCCGGTGAGGCGGACGCCGACGACATCCGGCAAAGGCATGGGCAGCGGCTGGCCAAGCATGGCCGCTTCCGCCTCGATGCCGCCGACGCCCCAGCCGAGGACCCCGATGCCGTTGGCCATGGTTGTGTGCGAGTCGGTTCCGACGAGCGTGTCCGGCAGCAGCAGGCTCTCGCCCTGGAGCGGCCGGCAGATGACGACCCGGGCCAGATGCTCCAGGTTGACCTGGTGCACGATGCCCATGGCCGGCGGGAACACCCGCAGGCCGGCAAAGGCCTGCTGCGCCCATTTCAGCAGTGAATAGCGCTCGGCGTTGCGGCTGAACTCGCGCTCGATGTTGCGGTCGAGCGCGTCGGCGCTGCCCCAGGCATCGACCGTGACCGAGTGGTCGACGACCAGGTCGACCGGAATGGCCGGCTGGATGCGGCCGGCGTCGCCGCCGAGCGCGCGCATGCTGGTCCGCATGGCCGCGAGGTCGACGATCAGGGGTACGCCGGTGAAGTCCTGCAGCAGGATGCGCGCTGGCTGGAACGGGATGTCCGCCGTCGAGCCGTGACCGTCCCAGGCTGCGATCCGCCGGATGTGCTCGAGCGTGACCAGGCGGCCGTCATGGGCGCGCATTGCGCCTTCGAGCAGGATGCGCAGGACGTACGGCAGGCGAGGCGCGGCCTCTATGCCCAGCGCCGCCAAAGATGTAATATTGTGATAGACATAATCGCGGCCGCCAATGCGCAGCTGTTCGCGGCCGATGCCGTCAGCCCTTGCCATGACCGGATCCTCCGTCTTCGCCTGCTGGCGGCAGCCGCCGGTGGAGGCGAATGCCGTCTTCTTCATTTCCATCGTGACGTGCGGAAGGTGACGTTTCCATTTTCCGCCCGGCCGACAGGAAAGTACAGGGTGATGTGAAAACAATCGATGAACATGCCGGCCTGCTTCCGGGCTCGGATGAACCGGTTCCGCCAGGAGGCGGGGCGGGGAAGCACAGCCGGATCCATGGCCGCCAGGGACAGAAAGAGGAGGGGCCATGCCGGACACGAAGGAAATCAAGGCTCTTTATGCCGCCAAGGGCCAGCCGGCCATTGTGGTGGTGCCCGAACTGCGCTTTGCCATGCTGGAAGGAACCGGCGACCCGAACGGCGAGGCCTTCGCCGCCGCGACCGCCGCACTCTATGGCTTCAGTTATGCTGTCCGCATGTCAAACCGCAGCGGCGACGTACCAGCCGGCTATTATGAATACACGGTCGCCCCGCTTGAGGGCGAGTGGGACCTGGTCGACAAGAGCCGGCCGCTGACCGACAAGGACAATTACCGCTGGCGCATCATGATCCGCCAGCCGGATTTCCTGACGCCGGAACTGTTTGGCCGCTTCGTGGCCGAGTCACGCCGCCGCCGTCCGTCGGACTGGCTGGACCGGCTGCAGCTGGCGGACCTCACGGAGGGAGCCTGCTGCCAGCTGCTGCATCTGGGCCCCTACGACGCCGAGCCGGACAGCTTTGCCCGCATGGAGGCATGGTGTGCGGAACAGGGCTGGCGCCGAACCGGCAAGGGACATCGCGAGATCTATCTTTCCGACCCGCGCCGGGCTGCCCCGGAAAAGCTGAAGACCATCCTCCGCTTCCATGTCGAACCAGCTGCCGGGCCTTGAGACGCTGCCCCGGCCATAGACGGGCCCTGTGCGCATGGACTCTGGCGAATGCCGTTCCGTACGCGGAAAAAGGGAGGAGGAAAGGGAATGGAACGCGTGATTGGTGAAAATGCGGCGCCGTTCCGGCCAATACCGGCTCCGCTGCTGGCTGGACTGGCTGCGGCAGCCGAACCCTGGGTAGCCTACCGGACATTGCTCGACCTCTGTGGCCAGCCGGAAGAGGCGGACGCTGTCCGCAAGGCCCGGGCTGCACTGCTGGCGCATCCCCTGGTCCGTGAAGTGGCGGCATCGCTGCAGGACTGGCCGGGCGTGGTCCTGAACAGCCACAAGAGCGCCAGCCAGCCTTTCCACCGCCTGGCGTTCCTGGCCGACCTTGGCCTGAAGCGATCCGATGACGGCCTGGCGGCCGTCGCCGACCAGATGGCTGCCGGACGTTCGCCGGAAGGGCTCTTCCGCCTGCCGATGACATCGGCAA
>CAYOHO010000253.1:0-3964 GCA_964403755.1 uncultured Oscillospiraceae bacterium | reverse complement strand
CCTGTCCTATCCGCCCTGCTCGCCCCTGACCGGCCCGACCACGCCGCCGTCACCGAGACCCTCAAAGGAAGGTGCTGACATCGACAGCTATTGCCTCTTCTGCCGCACCGGTTCTGAGAAAGCCCTCGCCCAGGCCATCCAGCAGTCGTTTCCAGCGGCCATCGCCCTCGCGCCCGTCAAGCTGCTCCCCGAGAAGCGCCAGAAGAGCTGGACTGACCGGGAAGTGGTCCTCCTGCCGGGCTATGTGTTTGTGTACTATCCGGGCGACCTGCCGGGCGAGCTGCGCCACAAGGTGCGCGACCTCTACAAGGTGCTCGAGTACGAATACGGCGAGCGCCGGCTGAGCGGCGGCGACGCCGACTACGCCGACTGGATGCTCCGCCACAGCGGCCGCATCACCCCCTCCCGCATCCTCAGCGTCGGCGGCACCGTCCAGGTAGCCGACGGCCCGCTCAAGGACTGCACCGGCGTCATCCGGCGGCTCGACAAGCACAAGCGCCGCGCCTGGGTGGAATTCACCTTCGACGGCGTCAAGCGGCTCGTCAGCCTCGGCGCCGAATGGATCGTCGACGAGCAGGCCGCCCGCCCCGAGGACCAGCCCGAACAGGGCCACGAGGCCACCGATCCGCCCGCCGGCCCCGACGAAGCCCGAACCGAACCCGAACCGTCCTGAGAACCGATCGCCCCAAACCCGGCACTACCGGATCGTGGGCTGTCACCGACCGACGCGGACCGACACCAGCCGACAGGGTCCGACAAAAACCGACACTTGCCTACAGGCCGCCGAGAGAAGGATCACCGCCACCGTGCGTGTCCCGAAGCCGGCTGCTTCACCCCCTGGATTGCCGCTGCGTGGCCCTGTGCCGCGCAGGGCGGCAGCCTGCCCAAATCATTTGACATTCTCACAAACGCTACCGTATGCTGATTCTGCACCAACCGCCCGGTCGCACCCCCGGCCCGGCTTCACCGAATGAGGTCTACTCAATTGGAATCGGACACCATTGACCTGCTCAAGCTCCTGCGCCTGTTCCGCCGCAAGATCTGGCTGCTCCTCGTGCTGGCCCTGGCCGGCATCCTCGCCAGCGGCGTCATCACCGTCTACTTCATCCCCCGCCTCTACAGCGCCGACGTGCTCCTCTACATCTGGCGCGACCAGGAGAAGGTCCAGACCGCCAACCTGACGGCCAGCGACCTCAACCTGTTCTCGCAGCTGGTCGCCGACTACCAGGTGCTGATGAAGAGCCGCCTCGTCACCGAGCAGGTGGCGAAGGAGCTCCAGCTGCCCTCGGCCGGCGCGCTCGCCAGCCAGATCACGGTCGGCACAAAGGCGAACACGCGCCACATCACGGTTACGGTCAAGGACGAGGATCCGCGCCAGGCGGCCCTGATTGCCAACAAGGTGGCCGAGGTCTTCTCCCAGACGGTCGTCGACAAGCTCGGCGCCGGCAAGGTGCAGATCATCGACGCCGCCGTCGTGCCCGGGAGCCCCTCGTCGCCCAACCTCAAGCTCAACCTCATGCTTGGGGCGCTCATCGGCCTGATGCTCGCCGCCGGCCTCGTCCTGCTGCTCGAGTTCCTCGACACCCGGGTGCGCACGGTTGACGACGTCACCGAGCTCACCGGCTACACGCTGCTCGGCACCATTCCCGAATTCGAGGAGCCGGTTCCGGCCCACGGCGAGAGGAGGCACGCCTGATGGAAAGCAAGATGCGTCCCGCCATCGCCAGCGGCATCCAGTACAGCCATGACCTGGTGACCCACCACGACCAGCTCTCGGCCGTCTCCGAGGCGTTCAAGATCGCCCGCACCAACATCGAGTTCTCCAGCATCGACAGCCGCATCCGCTCGCTCATGGTCACCTCCTCGACCCAGACCGAGGGCAAGACGGTGACGCTCTCCAACCTCGCGATCACCTACGCCCAGATGGGCCGCAAGGTGCTGCTGGTCGACGCCGACCTGCGCCGCCCGGCCGTGCACCGCTACTTCGGCTACGCCAACCGCCGCGGCCTCACCAACGTGCTGATCGGCGCCGGCCACTTCAGCGAGTACATCCTGCCGACCCTGACCGAGAACCTCTCGATCCTGCCGGCTGGTCCGATTCCGCCCAACCCGGCCGACCTCCTGATGTCGCAGACCTTCGCCGACCTGATTGACGAGCTGGAGAAGGAGTTCGACCTGATCCTGATCGACTGTCCGCCGGTCGGCGCCGTCACCGACGCCGCCATCGTCTCGACCAAGGTCGACGCCACCATTTTCGTTGTCCGCGCCGGCCAGACCAACAAGAACATGCTCAAGCGCGCCACCGCCCTTTTGGAGCAGGTCAACGCCCGCGTCCTCGGCTTCGTGATGAACGGCGTCAGCGAGGAGTCGGACGACTACTACTATTACTACTACCAGTACTACTACCAGGCGGACCCGGCCAGTGAGGCCGGCGAAGGCAAGCGCCTCGCCACGGCGCCGCGCAAGAAGCGCCGCCATGAGAAGGCAGCGCCCGCCCAGTCGAACCGCGGCTTCCACGCCGCCCCGCTGGTGCGCCAGTCGAACGTGCCCGTCGGCACCCCGCCGCTGATGATCAACAACCAGCCCCTGCCCGGCCAGCACAGCCAGCCGATGCAGACGGTCCACCCGGTTCAGCCAGTTCAGCCGGGCCAGACGAACCAGCCGGTCCAAACGGTTCAGGCGATTCATCCGGTGCAGCCTGGCCAGACCGCCCCCTTCAGCCAGCCCGGTTCGCGCCCCCTGCGCAGCCTGGCCGCCGACCCCCGCACCGAGATCCGGCCGGAAGCCCGGACCGGAGGCCGCCCCGATGCCGGCGGCACGCTGATCAGCGATGATGATTGACATCCACAGCCACGTGCTGCCCGGTCTCGATGACGGGGCAGCCGGCGTGGCCGAAGCCATCCAGCTGCTCCGTCAGTATGCCGAACAGGGCGTCACGACCGTCGTCTGCACGCCGCACCTGCTGCCGCAGCACCTTGAGACCGCCGACACCCTGACCGCCTATCTGGACCGCCGTGACGCGGCCCTGGCGGCGCTCCAGGCGGCCGCAGAAGCACAGAACATACCGGTCACACTGCTGCCGGGCGCGGAAGCGATGCTGACGACCACTCTGCTGCCTTACCTGCGCAAACGTGCCTTCTCCGAACGCATCGCCCTCAACCAGGGCAGCTACCTTTTGGTGGAACTGCCCCGCATGCTCAACGGAGGCCTTCGAATGCTCGAAGGCCTTTTGTTTGAAATCCAGCTGACCGGCCTGATGCCGATCCTGGCGCACCCCGAACGGGTGGCCCACGGCGAGGGAGTCCTGCCGGTGCTGCGCAACTGGGTGGAAGGCGGACGCATCCTGCTGCAGGTCAATGCCGGTCATCTGGTTGATGACGCAAGGCTGGATGAGGAACGGCGGCTGCGCTACCGGGCCAGGCAGAAGATCACCAGCCAGATGATCGAGCAGGGGATGGTGCAGTTCATTGCCAGCGATGCCCATGATCCAATTGCGAGGCCGTGCCAGGGGAAGATGGTGTTCGATGAGGTGGAGAGAGCGTTTGGGAGTGCAGCGGCGAACAGGCTGATGGTGGAGAATCCGGGACGGGCTGTGGGCAGTCTGGTGATTGGTTGAGATGGGATCGATGAAGTGTGGAACAGGATACCGAAAGCTGAGCTTGCGGTTGAGAGGACTATATATCCTAATGTTGTCTTTTGTTGCCAGTAAACGACAAATGCGAAATGCACTTATACCGCAGCATGCGCTAGCAGTAGGCGAGGGTTATTCTGTACACCGGTGCATTTCTCCAGGAATTTGCTTTAGTTATTTGTGTTCGAGGTTTAGGCTGTAAATGGCACATAACGATGCAGAAAAAATAGATGATACACATATGAATAAGCACGCAATATTTTTATCCATTTATTCTTTCATGTTTATGCCCATCTTGATGTAAATGATTATACGACCAATCGGTCGTATTTT
>CAYOHO010000252.1:0-3966 GCA_964403755.1 uncultured Oscillospiraceae bacterium | reverse complement strand
CAAGACCCCGTCGAGCGAGCACCTGGTGGGCACCCTTTCCGGCGGCAACCAGCAGAAGGTCATCATCGCCCGCTGGCTGGCGACCCGGCCCGAGCTGCTCATCCTCGACGAGCCGACCCGAGGCATCGACGTCGGCGCCAAGGCCGAGATCATGAAGAACATCGCCCAGCTGTCACGCGACGGCATGGCGGTCATCTTCATCTCCTCGGAGATCGACGAGATGCTGCGTGTCTGCACGCGCATGGCCGTTTACCGCGACAAGGTCAAGGTGGCCGAACTGGCGGAGAACGAACTCAGCGAGCAGACCATGATGCGGACGATTGCGGGGGAATAGCGCCATGGACAAGATCAAGAACGCCTTCAGGAGGCTCGGCCGCAACCAGATCGTCTTTCCGCTCGCCGCCCTGGCCCTGCTGCTCCTGTTCAACCTCATCTTCACCAAGGGCTTCTTCCAGCTCGAATGGCGCGAAGGCCACCTGGTCGGCAGCGTCATCGACATCCTCAAGCGCGGCTCGTCGCTGATCCTGATGACCATGGGCGTCACGCTCGTCATCGCGACCCGCGGCACGGACATCTCGATCGGCTCGATCGTCGCCATCGTCGGTGCAGTCTGCACAAGCCTGATCGGCGGCGGCATGAACAGCACCAAGGTGCCGATGGGCCTCGCCATTGTGGCCGCCCTGGCCGTCGCCACGCTGCTCGGACTCTGGAACGGCATCCTTGTCTCGCGCATCGGCATCCAGCCAGTCGTTGCCACGATGATCCTGATGGTCGCCGGCCGCGGCATCGCCCAGCTGATCACCGATGGCACGATCATCACCGTCTACTACAAGCCGTTCTTCTTCATCGGCGCCGGCTTCCTGGCCGGCCTGCCCTTCGCGATCTACATCTCGATGGCCGTCTTCCTGATCCTGATGTTCTTCGTCAAGCGGACCGCCTTCGGCGTCTTCCTGCAGTCGATCGGCCTCAACCGGGTCGCCAGCCGCTATACCGGCCTCACCGTGCAGCGCATCGTGACGATCTGCTACATGGTCAGCGGCTTCTGCGCCGGCCTCGCCGGCCTCATCATCTCGTCCGAGGTCAAGTCGGCCGACGCCAACAATGCCGGCCTCTACCTCGAGCTCGACGCCATCCTCTCGGCCGCCATGGCGGGCAACAAGATGACGGGCGGCAAGTTCTCCCTGCCGGCCAGCGTCATCGGCGCCATCGTCATCCAGACCCTGACGACCACCATTTACGCCACGGGCGTCCCGCCGGAGGTCACCATGGTGGTCAAGGCCTTCATCGTCATGATCATCGTCGCCATGCAGTCGCCGAAGGTCCAGGCCCTGTCGGCCAGCCGCCGCGCGCAGCGCCGCCTGGCAGCCCAGGCAGACACCGGCATGAAGGAGGCACAGGCATGAACACCATCGGCAGCACCCGCCGGAAGCCGTTCCGGCGCCTTTTCAACGCCAGCAACGTGACGATGTATATCACGCTTGGCCTGTTCATCATCCTGTTCACGATCGGCTCGGTTTCCTACCGCGGCTTCTTCAAGGTCCAGACCTTCTCCAACCTCTTCATCGACAACAGCCACCTGCTGGTCGCCGCACTCGGCGAGACCATGGTCATCATCTCCGGCGGCATCGACCTCTCGGTCAGCTCGGTCATCGCCCTGATCGCCATGCTCACCGCCTACCTTGTGACCGTCATGGGCATGCCGATCGGCATCGTCCTGGTCATTGCCCTGCTGATCGGCCTGCTGGTCGGCGCCCTCAACGGCGTGCTCGTCTCCTACTTCGAGTTCCAGCCGTTCATCGCGACGCTGACGACCCAGTTCCTCGGCCGCGGTCTCTGCTATGTCATCAGCACCGACACCATCAACATCACGAACGAGACCTTCGTGAAGGTCTCGCAGATCCGCATCCCGCTGCCGGGCAAGGCCTTCATCTCAGTCGGCGTCGTCATCGCCCTGATCAGCATCGTCGTCTTCTTCCTGATCTCGACCCGCACCCGCTTCGGCCGCACCATCTACGCCATCGGCGGAAACGAGCAGTCGGCACGCCTGATGGGCCTCGCGGTCGATCGCAGCAAGACCCTGGTGTACGTCCTCAGCGGCCTGAGCGCCGCGGTTGCCGGCATCATCTTCTCGCTCTACATGCTGTCCGGCTACGGCGCCCACGCCACCGGCCTGCACCTCGACGCCATCGCGGCGGCCGTCATCGGCGGCACGATCATGTCGGGCGGCGTCGGCTCGATCATCGGCACGGTCATCGGCGTGCTCATCTCGGGCGTCATCCAGTCGCTGATCATGTTCCAGGGCACCCTCAACGCGTGGTGGACCAGCATTGCCGTCGCCTTCCTCCTCCTGCTGTTCATCGTCATCCAGCGCTTCCTGACGATGCGCCGCGAGAAGCGGAAAGTGGCCCTTCCGGTTGAAACCATTGCCAAAGAGGGATAGAATTGACTCGCGCATGCCCACCCCGACCCCCGGGCATGCATCCGCACACTGGCCGGCGGCAGCGCCATGGCGCGCCTGCCCCGGAAATCCGCATGTATGAAGGAGACAGGGAATGAGGTACAAGAAGCTAGGCAATTCCGACATCGAGGTATCAGTCGTCTCACTGGGCGCCTGGGCCATCGGCGGCGACAGCAACTGGGGCGCCAGCGACGACGACCAGTCCATCAAGACCATCCATGAAGCCCGCAGCCTGGGCATCAATCTGGTGGACACAGCCCCGGCCTACGGCCTCGGACACAGTGAAGAAGTCGTCGGCAAGGCTCTGAAGGGCCGCCGCGGTGAATTCGTGCTCGAGACCAAGTGCGGTCTTGTCTGGGATGGCGGCGATGGCAGCGTCCTGATGTCGCGCGACGGCGTCACCCTCCTGCGCAACCTGAGCGCCAAGAGCCTGCGCAAGCAGATCGAGAACTCGCTCACCCGCCTGGAAACCGACTATATCGATATCTTCGTCACCCACTGGCAGTCGATCCCGCCGTTCAAGTACGCAATCGAGGAGACCATGGGCGCCCTCAACGACTTCATCAAGGAAGGCAAGATCCGGGCGATCGGCATCTCCAATGTCACCCCCGAGGAAGTCGACGAATACTGCAAGTTCGGCAAGATCTCGATCATCCAGCAGAAGTTCAGCATGCTTGACCGCACGCACGAGAAGACCCTGATGCCGAAGGCAAAGGAGCACGGGATCACTTTCCAGGCCTACTCGCCGCTCGAGCGCGGCATCCTGACCGGCAAGGTCCGCATGGACACCCAGACGGTCGGCCTCGCCAAGAACGGCATCAAGTGGTACCAGCCCGAGAACCGTGAGAAGATCCTTGCCGTCCTCGACAGCTTCGGACCGATCTGCAAGAAGTACGACTGCAGCCTGACCAACCTGGCGATTGCCTGGACCGCCGCGCAGATGGACAACATGAATGTCCTCTGCGGCGCCCGCAAGGTCGACCAGGTGGCCGACAATGCCCGGGGCGGCGACATCGTCCTCGAGCAGGCCGACCTCGACTTCATCAACGCCGCCGTGGCGCCCCTGATCGGCTGAAACGGCCCGAACCGGCACAGCCTGCCGGATGCCTGAAACGGCCCGGACAGGCGCAGCCTGCCGGATTCCGGAACAGCCTGGAACCGGCCGCGCCGCAGCTGAACCGCCTGACAGGACAGGCAGCCCGCCCTTGCCGGCGGACTGCCTGTCCTTTTTTCGGTGCCGCAGTCCGGCCGGTTGCATGGCCGGCGCCCGTTCTGCGATAATAGGGTCACCATGATACGACTGCCCCCCGGCAACCAGAGAGCAGGAGCGAATCACGTGAACAGCAAGAGACCGACCGGAGCCGACGCCGCGGACCAGCTGCCCGCTTCCGCCAGTACGCCGGGCCAGCCGGCCGCTTCCGCCAGCACGCCGGGCCAGACGGCCCTAGAGCGCCACGAGTTCCTCAAGTGCGAGATCCTTGTCCTGCTCGGCATCCTCTTCATCGCCA
>CAYOHO010000251.1:0-3973 GCA_964403755.1 uncultured Oscillospiraceae bacterium | reverse complement strand
AGGCCGCTGGCGCTGCGACCACGCCTGCGCCTTCGCTCATGCCCCCCGGCACGCGCTGGACCGTGCCGGCCGGCGGCTTCTTCGTGTGGGTCACGCTGCCGCAGCGGCTCACGGCGGCGGCGCTGCTGCCGGTGGCGGAGCGGTTCCACGTCGGGTTCGCGCCCGGCGCCGGTTTCCGCACCGATCAGGTAGCGGAAGCTGCCGTCTTCCTGGCCGCCATAGCAGGCGCCGACCAGGTCGGGGCCTGTGACCGAGGGCTGCATGAGGCGGCAGATCTGCCCGATTGTGCCGTCGCGATGGGATTCGGACCAGAATTCGGATATGGCGCTGCTTGCCTGTGTGGTCAGGATCGACTTGCCGGCCAGGCGGAATGCCGGCTTTTCCTGAAGCTGGTAGTCCATTTCGGTACCTCCCTGGATGCAGATGCTGAAGCGGAGCTTCGGGCATGACTTGAGCGGGACCGGACCGCTGCGCACAGCCGAGGGGGCAACGCCATGCAGCCGCCGGAAGGCAGCCGTGAAGGCATCGGCGGATTCATAGCCATAGCGGAGCGCCACATCGATGACACGTTCCGGTGTGGTCTGCAGCTCGACCGCCGCGCGGGACAGGCGACGGCGACGGATGTACTCGGAGAGCGGCAGGCCGGCCAGGACCGTGAACATGCGCTGGAAGAGGCCGGCCGGGAATGCCAGGATGCGGCTGAGCAGCTTCTCGTCCAGCGGCTCGTCCAGATGCGCTTCGATGAAGTCCATGGCCTGGTTCAGGCGTTCGAGTTCGTTCACGGTCTTCCCCCTTGCCGGATCCTCTTCGTCCGGCAGGTTCATCTTAGCGCATCGGCCAGTTGCCGACCCGTGTTCTGTTGTGCGGCAATCATCGGGTCCTCACGGCCGGCTGCAGCTTCCGGGCGCCTGGTTCCGGCATGCGATTCCGGAAGCATGGGTCCGGGCGCCTGGTTCCGGCATGTGATTCCGGGCGCCTGGTTCCAGCCGGGAAAAGGCGGCTGACCGGTGCGCGATGCACCAGCCATCCGCCGTCCATGTCCAGGTGCGCCGGTTCAGCGGCGCGAATGGGTGGCTTCATAGATCGAGGAGAAGATGCCGAAGAGGATGCCGACGGCCGGGAAGATCATCCAGCCGGGATGCCACATCCCGTGGAAGAAGCCAAGGTAGAGGAAGACGAGGGCAGCCAGGGGGAAGACGACCGAGGCAACCGCGCCGGTGGTCTTGTTGGCTTCCGCCTTCTCGGGTGCGTATTCCTCGATCTGGAGCAGGCGCTGGTAGGCGTCATGGTTCATGCCGGACTTGATGAACAGGAAGACGGCGACACCGACGGTCAGGAGCAGCAGGCCAACCGCGGTCGAGCCGGCCAGGGCAGGGAACACGGCGGTCAGGAACAGCGGCACCGGCGAGAGGATGCAGAGGCCGACGCCGATCACGATCGCGGTGGTGAAGGCCGTGGTGTTCCGTTCATGCTCGCGCTGAATGTCCTGCTGCAGGCGCTCGGGAAGCGCGAAACCCTTCTCGAGGTACTTGTAGCGGTCCATCTGCATGCCGGAGAAGATGAACAGGCCGACGCCGACGGCGATGCAGAGGAACATGATGATCAGGCCGACGACACTGCCGCTCCTGGGCAGCCCAATGCCGAAGAGCCCGTTTTCTGTCAGGCCGCTGATGAGGACCAGGCTGGCCACGCCGGCAAGGCACAGGAGGACGCCCAGCCCGATCAGGCTGCCGCTCTGGCGGCTGGCTGCGAGGTAGCCGCGGACCTGCTCCTCCTTCAGGAGGGGCAGCTGCGGATTGGCGTCACTGCGCCGGATGCCCAGCTCGCCCACGATCTCGTCGATGTTGCCGAACTCGGAGATGACGGCGCCGACGGCTTCGTTCTCGGACTTGCCCTCATTCTTGAGGGCGTGGTACTTCTCCTCCATGATGGCCTGAAGCTCCCGTCTGGCCTTCAGGACTGCCTCGGTGCGCGGCAGGCTGGCGAAGATGTTGTCCAGATAGCTGATGATGGTGTCCATTTCCCTTTCTCCTTTGCACATTGCCTGGCTGTGCGGCCTGATGGCGGATGCCGGTCCGGACCTGCCGGTCCCGGCACTTGCTCAATCGCGGATGAAGCGGCTGACGACATCCTGGGTCAGCTTCCATTCCTCGCATTTCAGCTGGTAATAGTCGCGCCCCTGGGGTGTGATGCGGTAGTAGGTCCGCTGCTTGCCGAACGTCTCGGCTCCGGCGTAGGCCTCGATGAACCCGTTGGCCTCCAGGCGCGTGAACGCCGAGTAGAGGGTCGTTTCCTTCATGATGTACTTGTCTTCGGTGATCTGCCGGATCTGGCGCGAGATCTCGTAGCCGTACGAGTCCTGCTCCAGAAGCAGGCAGAGGATGATGGTGTCATTGTAGCCCCGGATCACGTCACTGCTGATCAAAGGCGCTCCCCCCATTCTGCCGGTTTGTGCTGGTCTGCCTTTGCCCCGTCTGTCGTACTACGTCTGCTGTACTTCGTCTGTCGTTGTAATTTCAGTATAGAACCTTTACTACGACAAGTAAAGTACTTTGACGTCAATTTTCAAAATAAAGATGGCAGCGCATATTTCCCACGCAGGAAAAGCCGGCAGCGCCAGGCTGCCGGCAGTGGATGGACGCGTTGGGGGCTTCCTGGGTGGTCAGGGCGGCCGGAGCGGCGGCCGACAGGGCAGCATCAGATGCGGTTGCGCGCGTAGTGCAGGATGTCGTCCGAATCCATGAGATGGTCCAGCACCACGTCATCGAGCAGATGGGAGACCAGCGCCTCGGGCGTGACCTCCTCCAGGCTGCAGGCCTTGAGTGCCCATTCCGAACGGTTGAGCAGGTGCCGATGCTGCTGCACGCGGGCAAGCTGTTCGGGGTGGCCTCCGGCCGCCAGGATTTCGTCTTCGGAGCGGAAGTGCTCCCGAACCTTGTGGAGCAGCGCCTCGACATCGAACTGCATGTCGCGGTAGGAACGGCGCCGGACGCCGGTCTGGACCAGCTGGTTGGCCAGGTTCATCAGTTCCCGGTGCTGCTGATCGATCTCCAGATTGCCGGTTTCCCACTCCCGGCGCCAGGCAAGCTTGACCGCGCCGGCCGGCAGGCGCTCATAGCGGTCCCAGATGGCGACCCGGTTCGGACCGGACAGACTGGCATTGTACAGCGAATCGTCGATCCGCCGGTACCAGTGCCGGAATGATTCGGCCTTCATGCGGTCGGCGACGCCCAGGCTGACCGTCTGCGGGCCAACAGCCGGATAGCTGCCTTTCTCGACCGCCTCGCGGATCCGCTCGGCGGTTTCGGCGGCGCCGAACTGGTCGGTATGCGGCATCAGGATGCCAAACTCGTCATCGCTGAGCCGGACCAGGATGTCCAGTTCACGGATGATCCCGCCCACGGTGCCGGCGATCAGCCGGATCAGGTCATCACCGCTGGCGCGCCCGAGCCGGGCGACGCTCTCCTGGTAGTGGTCGGGGCGCAGGAGCGCCATGGCGATCGGGACATCATAGCGGTCGGCATTGGCCATGTACTCGCGGATGATGGTATCGAAATAGTAGCGGTTGTAGGCGCCGGTCAGATCGTCACGGATGGCGATCTTGACCAGCTGGGCGCCCTTGATCCGCTTGCACTCGGTGATGTCCTGCCAGTAGGCGGAAACACCCTCGTCGGTCGGGAACGACGTGACATGGTGCCAGCCGCTGGCCAGGATGCCATGGGTCTCGACGTGCTGGACCGTGCGCAGCTCCATGGTCCGGCGCAGGATGGATTCGGCCGAGGTGCCGACCAGGCCCGGCAGCTCCTCCCAGAGCACCTTGCCGATGAGCGTGTCCGGCGACCGGCCGAGCATTTCGGCAGCGCGCCGGTTCAGGTACGTGAACCGCCAGCTGCGGTCAAGGGAGAAGAAGCCATCCTGCATGCTGTCGAGAATGGCGCTGTTGTTGTGGGCATTGGCCATAAAAATCACCCCT
>CAYOHO010000250.1:0-3976 GCA_964403755.1 uncultured Oscillospiraceae bacterium | reverse complement strand
CTTTCCTGTCCTAGCCCCTTCCTGACCTGATTTTCACGGAGTTCGGAGAAGGACCCCGAAGGCACATTCGGCGCGATCATGCTCGATATTGACAATTTCAAGCGGATCAATGATACGCTGGGACACGATGCCGGCGACGCGGCCCTGGAGACGGCCGTGCGGCTGGTGCGGGGAAGCCTGCGCTCGCGCGACTTCGTGGCCCGTTATGGCGGCGACGAATTCTATGTCGTCCTGGACGGTATCAGCATGGAACGGGATCTCCATCTCGTGGTCGACAAGATCCAGGCGGCTGCCAGGAAGCACAACGAGAGCCGACGGACGCCCTTCCGCATTGAGTTCAGTGTCGGCTGCGCCGTCTACAATCCCGATTCCGGCATGGACATGGACCATTTTCTCAAGCACATCGACGCCCTGATGTACCTGGACAAGCGCCAGAAGCAGGTGGGCAGCGCCGGTGAGGCCGCTCCGGAGACTGTCCCCGTCAAATAGCACATTCGGCCAGTACAGGCATATCCTGACAGACCCGATATCGTCCGCACGACTGCACGGTCGTGCGGACGTCTTGTTTCTATGCACTTGACAGCCGTGCTCAAGGTGAGATGATAGGAAATGGTTGCTCAAGCAATGAATGCGCACGCAAGCAATCCGAAACCACAATCCCGCCCGCAGAACAGGCGCTGGATCAGGCGATCTGCAGGCAATCGGACAGACGGCAGCGCATTCAAGTGAAATGGAGAAGCGACATGGCCAGCTTCATGAAGCAGATTAGCATCATTTCCCGCTGCGCCATCCAGTACCGGGGCGAACGGCTCGCCGGCCTCGGGCTCAATGGCTGCCACATCGAATATATCCTCAATATCTGCCGCTCGCCGGGCATCTCCCAGGACCGGCTGGCGCAGGTCATCCATGTCAATGGCAGCAGCGTCACCCGCCAGCTGGCACTTCTTGAGGAGAACGGGTTTGTCGAGCGCCGCCGGAGCCTGACAGACCGGCGGATGGTGGAGGTTTACCCGACACAGAAGGCCAGCGACAGCCTGCCGGCGGTCCGGGAGGCGCTTCAGGACTGGAGCGAATACCTGACGGCCGGCTTCACGGCGGAAGAGAAGGCCTGCCTCACGCGCCTGCTCGAGCGGGTCTGCGAGAAGGCTGAGCGCTTTACGGAAGATATGCCCGGTCTGGCGGCTTGCGCCGGGCACGCCGGGCCGCAGGCGCCGCAGGAAGCGCCGGTCGAGCCCGGGCCGCAGGAGCCGCCGGATGCGCCAGTCGAGGCCAGGTCGCAGGAGCCGCCGGAAGCGCCGGTCGGGCCCGGGGTGGAAAGCCAGCGGGGAGGGCAGATCGGATGAGGAAGGTCTATGACTACATCCGGCCGCACCTGGCCTACATGTCGTTCCAGATGACGATCAAGTTTGTGGCCACGATCATCGAACTGCTGCTGCCCTGGATGCTGGCCAAGATTCTCGACGAGATCGCGCCGGCCAGGAACACTGGCCATGTCTATGTCTGGGGCGGCCTGATGATCCTCTGTGCAGCGATCGCGCTGGCAGGGAACATCATCGCCAACCAGATGGCGACCCGCTCGTCGCGCGACATCATCGAGCAGATGCGGCACGACCTCTTTGCCCGGATCGCCAGCCTTTCCAGCAGCCAGACCGACCGCTTCACGATCCCGTCACTGATCTCGCGGCTGACCTCGGACACCTACAACGTCTACCAGATGCTCGACCGCATGCAGCGCCTCGGGGTGCGTGCGCCCATCCTGATGCTGGGCGGCATCGCGGTCTCCATCGCACTCGAGCCCGTGATGACACTGCCCCTGATCGGCATCATGCCGCTGCTCGGCCTCATCATCTGGTACGTCTCGCGGAGCGGCATCCCCCTGTATGACGAGACCCAGTCCGCACTCGACCGATTGGTGCGCAAGGTCCAGGAGACCATGACCGGCGTGCGCGTCATCAAGGCGCTGTCCAAGAGCGAATACGAGCAGGAGCGCTTTGACGAGGCAAACCGGGGCGTCCAGCAGCACGAGCAGCGGGCCCGTACCGTGATGGGCCTGACCAGCCCGGCCATGAACCTGCTTCTCAACCTGGGCCTGACGCTGGTCATCGTCGTCGGCGCCTACCGGGTTCAGGCCGGCGTGACCCAGCCGGGCATGATCATCGCCTTCCTCAGCTACTTCACGATCATCCTCAACGCGCTCATCATGGTTTCACGCCTGTTTAATTTCTACTCGAAGGGCGCCGCCAGCGCCGACCGCATCGCCGAGGTCCTCAATGCTCCGGCAGACATGACGGTTGCCGGCTTGGAACCGGCTGCCGACGTTTCACCAGCCGGCAGCGGCTGCCCCCACGTCGAGTTCCGCCATGTCAGCTTCTCCTACAACAAGGTGCAGAACGACCTCGCCGACATCAGCTTCAGCCTCAGACGCGGCGAAACGCTTGGCATCATCGGCCCGACCGGCAGCGGCAAGTCCACCATCCTCAGCCTGATGCTGCGCTTCTACGATCCGGACGCCGGTGAAATCCGGCTCGACGGCCAGCCCTTGTCCGAACTGCAGCCAGAATGGCTGCACAGCCGCTTCGGCGTTGTGTTCCAGAACGACTTTCTGCTGGCGGACAGCATCCGCGACAATATCGATTTCGGCCGGAGCCTGGCTGAGGAGCGGATCCGGAACGCAGCCCGCGATGCCCAGGCCGACTTCATCGCCAGGCGCGAGCATGGCTTCGCCAGCCAGCTCAGCGTGAAAGGCTCGAACCTGAGCGGCGGACAGAAGCAGCGGCTGCTGATCGCCCGCGCGCTGGCCGCCCGGCCGGAGATCCTGCTGCTCGACGACTGCTCGAGCGCGCTCGACTATCGGACCGACGCCGCGCTCCGGCACACACTGGCGCGCCAGTATGGCGATACCACGACGATCATCGTCGCCCAGCGCGTCAGCTCGATCATGAACGCAGACCAGATCCTGGTGCTGGAGGATGGGCGGATCATCGGCAGCGGCACACATGCCGAACTGATGGCTGGCTGTGACAGCTACCGGGAGATCTATTCCGTGCAGATGGGAGAGATGGCCGGATGATGCACAACCAGTCAACTGGAACCGGCAGTGGCGCTCCGGACCTGAACCAGACCAGCAGCCAGCCCTTGCCATCCCCTGGCGGCACCCAGGACGGCAGCCGTGACGATGCTCCGGACAGCGTCCGCAGCGGAGCGCCCGGTAGCGGACATGACGGCGGACATGGCGGCGGACATGGCGGCTTCGGCGGACACGCCGGACCGGTCAGCACCGCCTTCGAGCGGCCGACCGGCAAGCCGGCCCACATCCTGCGCCGCCTCTGGCGCTACCTGTACGCCTACAAGTGGCTGCTCCTCCTGGCCCTGGTAATGAGCGCCGGCGGCAACCTGCTGGCCCTGCTCGGGCCGAGGCTGTCAGGACTGGCCATCGATGCCATCGTGCCCGGGCCGGGCAAAGTGGACTTTCCGGTCGTCTACCGCTATGCGCTGCTGATGATCGTGTTCTACCTCATTTCATCGGCCCTGGGCTACCTGCTGGCTGTGCTGATGATCCGGCTCAGCTGCAAGGTCGTGTACCAGATGCGGCACGATGTCTTCGAGAAGCTGTCGTCCCTGCCGGTGCGCTTCTTTGACCGTCACCAGACCGGCGACGTCATCAGCGCCATCTCCTATGACATTGATACGGTCAGTGCCTCACTTTCGGATGACCTTGTCCAGATGCTCGCCAGTGTGATCACGGTAACGGGCTCGTTCCTGATGATGCTGGCCATCTCGCCTCGCCTCATCCTGGTGTTCGCGGTCACCATCCCGGTCTCCATCATCTACACCCGCTACCGTTCCAACAAGGTGCGTCCGCTCTTCCGCCGCCGCTCGCAGGCGCTGGGCCGCCTGAACGGCTTTGTCGAGGAGATGACCGGCGGCATGAAGACCATTCGCGCCTACGGCCGCGAGGATATCTTCATCGGGCGCT
>CAYOHO010000249.1:0-3993 GCA_964403755.1 uncultured Oscillospiraceae bacterium | reverse complement strand
AGCCGGCAACACGTCCGGCCCTGCTCGGCCGGCTGGATCTGCCGCCCACATCGCTGAACCGGTCGCTTGGCCGGCTGCTCGCAGCCGGCCTCATTGAAACGGTCGGCCAGGCAGAATCGACCGGCGGCCGGCCGGCCAGCCTGTTCTGCATCCGTCGTGCCGCCCGGTGCATGCTCGGCATCGCCTTAGCGCCGCCGCCGGATGACAGCATCCGGCTCATGCTGCTGGACCTTTCCCTCGAACCGATCGCTTCCGCCACCTTGACCCGCTCGAGCCGGCAGCCGGAGCCCGTCCTGGATGCCGGACAGTCAGAGCCCGTCATGGATGCCGGACGGCCAGGGCCCGTCGTGGATGCGGGACAGCCGGAGCCCGTCCTGGACGCCGGGCTGACCCTGTCCGAGCGGATCATTTCTGCCGCCGAAGCACTGGCTGGGGATCCGGATGCCGGTGGACGGCTGCTTGGCATTGGCCTGGACGGTGCCGTCCATCTGGCCGATGAGGACCGTCTGGCGCTTCTGAGCATGCTGGCTGAACGTTTCGCCTGTCCGGTCTTCTGTGACGATGGCCTGGCTGGCGCCGGTTTCCTGCTGGCCCGCACGGTCGGCACGGAAGACGGCATTGGCCTGCTCAGCCTGGACCATCCGCTCACCCTGGTGACGG
Organism: uncultured Oscillospiraceae bacterium; assembly: GCA_964403755.1. Taxonomy (GTDB): domain Bacteria; phylum Bacillota; class Clostridia; order Saccharofermentanales; family UBA5734; genus JAXGXQ01. The sequence goes on along the minus strand of CAYOHO010000249.1, from coordinate 3,333 downwards.
CGGCGCCAACGGCTGCACCCGTGGCGGCACCAACGGTTTCGGCTGTCGACAGCTTCCCGGTGATCGACCTGCTGGAGGAGCATGGCCATCCGCTGCGCCCGCTGGCGTCGCTGCTGACGCCAGATGCAATCGGGCGCCGCTTCGCCAGCCTGCGTGAACAGGAAGCCCTGGGATTTGCCGACTTCTGCCAGGCCTGCAGCCTCGAGAAGAAGAAGGCCCTGCGCCTGCTTGATGCCACCGCCTCGGCGCTGGCCCAGGCAGCTGTTGGCATGGCCTGCGTCGCCAGCCTCTCCACCCTGGTCGTCAGCGGTGCGATCACCACGGCGGTCCCGTCACTCATGCCGGCCGCTGCAGAGAAGACGGCCCGGCTCAGTCAGGACTGCCATGCGGACGTCGAGATCCGTACCCAGCCGTTCGGCGACTATCTGCGTGCTGCCGGCTGCGCCGCCCTGGTCCTGTCCCGCGCACTCGCCGCGCCAGCCCCGGAACGCCTGCAGTCCTGATCCCCTGCCAGGTTCCTCAGTCACGCCGCAGCATGGCTACGGCACCACGATCATCCGTCAGGCAAGCTGCCGCAAAGGCAAGCCATCCTGCAGTCAAGCCACCTTGCATTCAAGCCGCCATGAAGGCGAGCCGCCATGATCCGGAGCTGCAAAAAGCCGGCCCGAGGGCCGGCTTTGTCATGCCATGGGTTCATCTGCCGAATGTGGTTCGCGCCAGCTGCCGGGCTAGTGTGCGTGTCCGCAGCCGCAGCCGCCACCGCAGCGGTGGCTCGGCCGGGCAGGACCTTCACAGGTATCGCAGCCCTTGTTGCGGTCGAGAATGATGTTGACGCTCCGGAAGACGCCCTGCAGATCGGTGCCGCCGCAGGCCGGGCAGGTGATTTCCCGATTGCTGCGGGCGCTGATGGAGGCACGGGCGGTGAATTCATGGCTGCAGCCGCTGCAGCGAAGCTCATAGAACGGCATGGGGCGCTCCTTCCTTCGGACCGGCCGAATCCGGCCAGCCGGGCGATCGTTTCTCAGCGCATTATATCGCCGTGAAGGCGCTGCCGTCAAAGCGGAACTGGTCGCCGCTGCGGCGGATAGGCGCGATCGGGACGGCCAGGTCGGCCATGCGCTCGGCAAAGCTCTGGTAGAAGGACTCGTAGCTGTAGGCATGCATGGGAACGACACCCCGGGGCTCGAGCCTGGTGATGGCCAGGCGGCAGCCGTCCAGCAGCGCTTCCTCCTGCCAGCCGTCGCTGGTCCCGACCGGCATGAAGGCGAGGTCGGGCCGGATGCCGGACTGGGCCAGCCGGAGCATGCTGGTGCGGTAGGGTTTCTGGAATTCCGGCAGGTCGTCCCAGATGGCATGGTCGCCGCCGAAATAGATGCAAGCCTCGGGGAACTCGAGGAAGGCGGCGATCCCCTTGTCGGTGGCGGCGACGGAAAAGATGCGGCAGTCATCGATCTGGCAGTCGGCGCCCGGGTCGACCCGGACGGTGCGTCCTTCGCTGCGGCCGAAATCGCCGGCGACGAAGCGTCCGTGGCTCGAGGCGTCAAACAGCCGCTGCAGGCTGGCGCGGTAGTGGTCGGCGTGGTTGTGCGACGAGAAGGCGAACACGGGTTTCGGGCCGGCGAGCAGTGCGGTCCAGTCCGGCTCGAGTCCGGCCGGCAGCGGCGGAACCGTGCCGACGTCAAACACGAGGAAGCGCTGGCTGGTCTCGCAGAGGAAGGCGCTGTGCGCCAGGTAGCGGATGCGGATCGATTCACCGGGCTTCATGCGGTCTCCTTTCCACAGCCGTCCGGACGGCTTTCCGTCCCGGCGGCGGGCCTTTCGGATGCTTTCCGATCCGGCAGCGGGCCTTTCGGATGCTTTCCGATCCGTCGGCGGGCCTGCCGGATGGTTTCCGGTCCGGCGGCAGACTGGCTGCGCGGCATTTGGCAGGCTCAGGGCACGACAAAGTCCCAGGCGCCGGCGGGGTTGCGGTAGGTCTGCACACGGATGCCGTAGACGTAGGCAATATGTCCTTCGTGCAGGACCTCCTCCGGGTCGCCATCGGCGACGATGGTGCCCTCGTGCATCAGGCAGAGGCGGGTGCAGAAACGGGCGGCGGCACGCAAGTCGTGCAGCACGGCGATGACAAGGCGGCCGCGCCCGGCCAGCTTCTGGCAGGTCTCGAAGACATCGAGGCTGTTGCGGATATCGAGGCTGGAAGTGGGCTCGTCGAGCAGCAGGATCGGGGTGTCCTGGGCCAGGGCGCGGGCCAGCATGACCCGCTGGCGTTCGCCGCCCGACAGTGTGCTCACCGGCCGGTCGGCCAGGTGGACACAGTCGACCTCGGCCAGGCAGTCCCGGGCGATGCGCCGGTCGGCGGCGGAATGTCCCTGCAGCGGCGGCGCGTAGGGATGGCGGCCAAAGAGGACGACTTCGAGTACGGAGAACTCGAACGGCACCTGGGTGTCCTGATGCATGAAGGCAATCTGGCGCGCCGCCTCGCGCGGCTGCAGGCTGGCCAGCGGCTGCCCGGCGACCGTGACCGAGCCGGCGCTCGGCGGCAGCAGGCCGCCCAGCAGGCGCAGCAGCGTGGTCTTGCCGGCGCCGTTGGGTCCGCAGATGCCAAAGAACTCGCCGCCCTGCCACGACCTGGAGACATCGTGGACAATGCGGACCAGCGGCAGCCCATGGCTGCCGCCGGCGGTGAAGGCCAGGTCCTGGCAGGAAAGCAGGGGTTGCGTGCTCATGTCAGCCTCCCGCCGCGGCGTGCGGCCTTGAACAGCAGGTAGAGGAAATAGGGCGCCCCGATGAGCGCGGTGACGACGCCGGCCGACAGCTCGGCGCCGGACGGGCGCGAGAACAGGCGGGTCACCAGGTCGCAGAGCATCAGGAAGGCGGCGCCGCCGAGGGCGCTGGCCAGTGCCAGGCTGCGGTGGGCCGGCCCGACGATCAGGCGCATGATGTGGGGCACGATCAGGCCGACAAAGCCGATCGGGCCGGTGACGGCGACCACGGCGGCCGTGGCGAAGGAGGCGATGACAATCATCAGGGTGCGGGTGCGGCCGGGCGCGACGCCGAGGGCGCGCGCTTCCTCGTCGCCCAGGAGCAGGATGTCGAGGTCGCGGGCCCGGTAGAAGATCATGATCAGGGCGAAGGCCACCGGCAGTGCCATGGCGGCGACATGCTCCCAGCGCCGGTTGGCCAGGCCGCCCATGGTCCAGAAGATATAGCTGGAAACCTGGTACTCGTTGCCCAGCGTGAGCACCAGCGAGGTCAGGGCGCCGAACAGGGCGCTGACGGCCATGCCGCTCATGATCAGGGTGACGGTCTGGGCGGCGCCGCGGCCCAGCAGGG
>CAYOHO010000248.1:0-4023 GCA_964403755.1 uncultured Oscillospiraceae bacterium | reverse complement strand
CTCAACGCCGGCCGGCTGCCGGGCATGATCATCGACCAGGCGGTCATCGACCAGCTGGCCGAGTGGGCCTATACATCAGTCGAGGCAGCCGGGATGGGCCTGCCGGCGCAGCTCGATCTGCAAACCTTTCAAATGGTGAAGTGCAGCAATCTGCATAATCTGCGCGAAGTGATGCATGCCTTCTGCGCCCTGTACCAGTACCGGCAGGATGAACGGGCCAAGCGTCTGGCCCTGTCGGTCATCGAAGCCGTCGACCGGTATTATGTCAGCCAGGATTTCCGGTTCGACGAAGCCGGACTGCTCCGGGATACCGGCGGGAAAATCACCGGGGCCGGACCCTTCCCTTTGACTTTCGGCCGTTATATCGGCCCACTGGTCAAGTTTTACTGCGCCAGCCACTGTGAAGAAGCCCTGGCGCAGGCGATCCGGCTCAAGGATTACTGTTTCGAACATGTCCTGCCGGCGGACAACAGCTATGATCTCGAACGCCTGGGCAAGCACACGCATTCCGTGACCTCGATGCTCTCATCCCTGGCCTTGCTCGGTGAAGTGACGCAAGACCGCACGGTACTTGACCGCGTCGCCCGATTCGTCGACCATGGGCTGCGCAGCTGCACCCTGGATTTCGGCTGGTGCCTGGTCGGCTACCTCCGGGATGACCTGATGGGCGAAATCAACAACACAGCCGACATCCTGGCGATCTGCCTGACGCTCGGCCGTGCCGGCTACCCCGGCTTCTATGCCCGCGCTGAACAGATCCTGCGGGCGCATCTGCTGCCCTCGCAGCTACTCGACACGCACTTCATCCCGCCGCAGACCGACCCAAATGACGCAAACCGCTACCTGATGCATGAGCAGAGCCGCGGCGCCTTCGGCTTCCCCAGCCCATATGGCCACGAATACGAACCGGGCAGCCGGATCTCCTTCAACTGGGACGTGGTCGGCGGCGCAGTCAGCGAGCTCTGCGCGGCTTATCACGCGATCGTCAGCTGGACCGGCCAGGGTGCCGACGTCAACCTGCTGTTCGACTTCGACCACCCGGACCTGCAAATCCGCAGTTCCTATCCGGACCGCTGCCTGAGCCTCCTGCCAGGCAAAGACATGGCACGGCTCACGGTCCGCCTGCCGGAATCCTGCCATATCGAGTCGGTCAGTCCCGATACCGCCCAATGGACGATCGAAAAGGACCGGCTGCTGCTCGCGGACATCCGCGGCGGCGTACCGGTCCTGGTTCGGTTCGTGATCGATCAGCGGTGTCAATCCTACACCTTCCGGACACATCAGCTGGATGTCCTGTGGGAAGGCGAAAGGATCATCGCCATGTCCTCAGCCGGCAAGCGGCTGTGCTTTTTCCCGGAATTGGTGCCGGCGACCTGATAGCGGACTAGTCTATGCTTCAGATCTGCATGCCGCGACGGGTCAATTCCTGGCGGACGATCACCGGATCCAGGTCCGGCAGTTGTACGCCAGCCCGATCGGCTGCCGCGCAGGCCAGACCTGCCGCTTCGCCCATGGCCCGGCAGACCAGCTGGATGCGCGCCGCTGATTGCGCCCGGAAATCAAAGCCGGCACAGCGCCCGGTGACCAGCAGATTGGTCCGGTCCAACGGCAGCATGCAACGGAATGGCACTTGCCAGTATTGCTCCGCCAAAGGCACAGAAGTGTCATAGCGCAGGCCGAGCGAAACGTCGGCGACCCCGTGCACGTCGATCGGATAGGCGCAGGAGACCACAGCGTCGGGGTATTTGCGGTAGCCGAGCAGATCGGCGATCTTCATCTGGCAGACCGACTCGATCCGTCGGGATTCACGGATGCCGACCATCGGCGCCACCGCCGTGATGTAGGCCTGGCCGAAGCCGGGGATCCGCTCGCGCAGGAAACGCCGCAGGCGGAGGATCGCCTGCTTGCCTTCCACTTGCTTTTGCGACAGGAAGAAGGCGTCCGCGACGCCAGCCCGGGTGGTCAGTTCCGGACAGTTGAAAGCCATGGCATCCGGCTTGCCCGGCACACCGAAGGCCTGGAAGTAGACGGCATCTTGCGGCGTCAGCAAGCCATCGGCCGTCGCCTGTTTCAAGATATCGCCCATACCCGGCGAATTCATCGCGAAATAGCGGTCGCCTTGATTGCCGTACTGGCGCATCGCGGCATGGAAGGCGGCAAAGTCAATGCCGGCCATTTCGAAACGCAGCGAAACCGGCTGATTGACGCCCTGTTCATTACCGCTGCCGCACGCGACGCCGGCCATGAACGCCAGATCGGCATCACCGGTGCCGTCGATAAAGTACCGGGCGGTGAAAGCCGACAGCCCGTCCTTGTTGCAGACCAGCACGGCTTTCAGCTTCCGGTCTTCCACGATCACACCAGCCAGCTGGGTATGGTACAGCAGCCGGCAGCCGGCCTCGGCCGCCATGTCCTCCAAGACGAAGGCCAGGAGTGTCGGATCGAACCAGTAGTCATTATCGCCGCTGCCGCCGCAGGCCTGCATGCGCCGGCTGATCTCCAGCCCCAGCGGACAGTGGCCGCGCATGCCGGCGATATGGGAGGACATCAGCGGCGTCACCATCGCCATCGTTGCCGAGCCGCCCAGGCTGCCGAACTGTTCGATAATCAAGGTATCCAGGTGCTCCCCGGCAGCGGCGATACCAGCCAGCGCACCGGCCGTGCCGCCGCCGGCCACGATCACATCATATTCGCCGCGGATCGGGATTTCCTGATTGGACCAAATCAACGTCTCCATAAAATACCTCCGTTGCTATTTATTCCTGGTCAGCGTGCAGATAACAGCCGTTTGCCAGCAAGCCAGCCTGCAGCAGGCCGACATCGATGCCGTGCACATCCACCTGCCCCGTTTCACAGGCCATGGCCGCAGCCAGTCCGGCAGCCTCGCCGGTCACCAGGCAGGTCGGCATCACCCGCACCGAGCCGTTGATGATTGAATCACTGCCAATGCAGCGCCCGGCCAGCAGCAGGTTCTTCAGATGCTGCGGCGTCAGGCAGCGATAAGGTATGCCATGGCTCTCGCCGGGACCATAGCGCTCGAAGCGCTCGTTGGAATCGAAGGTTCCGGCCTGAACCGCTTTCAACTCGGACGAGGCGGTATGGATGTCAATGTAGTAGCTGTTGCGGGCGATTTCATCCGGGAAGGACCGGCGGCCCAGGTAATCCGCAGCCGTCAGGGCATAGTCGCAGATCACGCGCCGGCTCTCGCGCACACCCAGCAGCGGCCCGGTCTGGGCGACGTAAGCGTTCGCGAAAGCTTCGGGGGCATATTTTTTCAGGCCGGCCAGCATCTGGTGCGCCAGTTTGCGGCCTTGCACCAGGGCTTGCGACACCTGTACCGGATCCGTCGCGTCAATATCGAACAGGTGGCCGGCATTGAAGCCGACCGTACCCGGCGCGATCAGCGAATTGCAGAAATGGGTGTCCACGATCAGGTCCAGCTCCGGATCCCGCATCATCTTGACCGTGACTTTCTCATTCCCGGGGCTGTCATCGCGCAGGCTCCTGCGGAACAGGTGCTCGTAAGCATAGGTGTCCACATTGGCCAGCGTGAAGCAATGCGTCGAGGGTTGGACCAGTCCGGCCGCGTTGCCCTGCTCGTAACCGGCTCCCGCTTTGACAGCCAGGTCGGCATCGCCGGTGCAGTCGATATAGACCGTTCCGCGGCAGGCGACCAGCCCGCGCTTGTTGGCCAGAACCAGGTACTCGATCGTGCCGTCTCGCACACTGGCGTCGCAGAGCATGGTGTTGAACAGGACCTGCACGCCGGCTTCGACCACCAGCTCATCATAGATGCGTTTCAATTCCTCGGGGTTGATGGCCACCCAGTCCAGCTTGTCCGCCGGTTCGCTGGGCACACAGGCCAGGCTCAGGCGGAAGATCTTCTCGGCCAGGCCGCGGTAGATGATCTTCTCCTTGTCGGAAAACGGGCACCAGGCCGGAACGAGGCCCATCGTCCCCATGCCCCCCAGCGCGCCGGTCCCTTCGACCAGCAAAGTCCGCTTCCCGGCGCGGGCGCTGGCG
>CAYOHO010000247.1:0-4030 GCA_964403755.1 uncultured Oscillospiraceae bacterium | reverse complement strand
GGCCTTGAATTATCCGCTTCTCCTGGTCAGCAACCGACCAAGCCTGGCCGTGATTTGTCCGGCATCATCACCGCCGATTCGGCGCAGGCGGCCGTGGGCAATGACATGCAGCGTTCCGGAGGTGTCTTCGGCGGCATCGACATGAAGGGCGTCAACGACATCATGGCGCGCGAGAACAAGGCGCGTGGTGAGATGATCGATCTGTCGATCAAGGCCAACGGAGGGAATGGTGTTGCCATCCTGGGTGATGGCGGTGTCGAGGCAGCCAACGCCGAGAAGACGAACCGTTGGGCGCTTGATGACCTGCGCGGCGAGATCATGCGGGCCGGAACAAGAACCGAGCGCGCCGCATTGGGGCATGCGCTCAATCAGTCGATTGCCGGACAGAATCAGCAGGCAACGGAAGCTATCCGCCAGGAGGGCATCGCACGAGGTCAGGATCTTGGCTATGGCGCTAAGATGGCACAGCAGGGGCTAACAGCCAGAGGCCAGGAATTAGGGCTGCAGCGCGCGCAGGAGCGGAACGAGGTTATCGCCCGAGGCCAGGATTTGCGCGCCGGCACCGCCGCAGATCGTACTGCCTCGAACGAGGCCATAGCCGCAGCCCGCATCACCGAACGCAGCGCTCCGTCGCTCGGTCAGCAGCGTGGAAATGCAGAGATCGACGCGGCGCGCGCTAGCATTTCTGGCCTGACACCCGACGAGATCAAGCGGAAGACGGCGAACTTCACCGCGACCGGCCGAGAAAACCCCGAATATGACCCAACGCTGGCCAAGGCCGTCACGCTGGCGAACCGGCGCAAGGTCGGCGCCGATGATGATTTCGACCAGCGCCAGCAACCTCAGCAGCCGGCCGGTGCCAATGAGCACGGCTACGACCGTGCCGACGTTGCCCAGCGTTTCCGGTCAGAACGAGCGATGGACAGGCACAAACTCGGCAACGACACACCGAACGGAGTCGAGGTGCTGGATGCTTCCGGCAAGGTTATTGGTCACTATCGGTAAGGTGGCCTGATATGCCGTTTATTCCGCTTGAGGAATCCAGCGAACTGCCCCGCCGCGGCTTCGTGCCGCTGGCTGAATCGCAGCCGAAGCGTGGCTTCACCCCGCTGCAGGAATCCGATGATCAGCCGTCCATGCTGAAGATGGCGGCCCTGGAGAACCCGGCAACTGCCATCGCCGAGACCGGGTTGAATCTCGCTAGCCAAGCGGTGGCGCTTCCTGTTGCAGGTCTGGCTGGCTTGGCTACCGAGGCCGGCAACGCTCTTGGCCTGACGGAGAAGAAGGGCGCCGATGTCGTGCACCAAGTGGGCGAGGCGATGACCTACCAGCCGCGTGGTGAAATGGGCAAGGCTGCAACCGAGATTGCCATGTACCCGTTCCAGAAATTGGCCGAGGCTGGCCAATGGGCAGGCGGGAAGACACTGGAAGCGACGGATAGCCCAGCGCTGGCCACTGCGGTCGACACGACGATTCAGGGCGTTTTGCCGATGATCGCCGGGCCGCTGGCCAAAAAGGGCGGCAGTGCGGTCAAGGAACGCATCGGCAAGACGGAAACGACAACGGAAGCCATTGCGCCGGAGGCACAGGCGGCGAACGCAGCGCCGGCCATGGCAGAGGCTTTCCGCACTGCTGATAGCACCTTGGCGCGCGATTCTGCAATTGTAGTGGAGGGCAGAAACGGTGAAGTTGCTCAAACGCGAGCGCAGCGCCTGGTCGGTGATGATCCAGCGCTGCGAGAACCCCAAGCACAAGGATTTCAAGCGCTACGGAGCGAAAGGGATCAAGGTCTGCCGGGAATGGATGGAGAGCTTCCAACAGTTCCTGGACGACATGGGGCCGGCGCCGACGCAAACGGATTGGCTGGGCCGGCTGGACGTGACGGCGGGTTACTTCCCCGGGAACTGCTGCTGGACGACACAGCCGGAGCAGGAGAGGCGGCGCGCGTTCTGCCGGAAGGTAGTGGTCGATTCCAAGTCAATGACGGCCGCCGAAGCGGGGAGGTTGCCCGGGCAGCCGACGCGGAATTCAGTACTTCGCAGAGCGGAGCAGGGTTTTCCGCTGAGCGTGTCCGCGGCGAGAATCGATCGCCGGTCGACGTGGCTGACCTTCAACGGCGAGAAGTTGCCACTCCCAGAGATGGCGAAGCGTTTCGGAGTCCCGCGGGAACTGCTGTGGGAGCGCCTGAAAGCCGGATGGCCGCTCGATCGAGCGCTGAACCCGGCTTGCAGCAAAGGCCGCAGCCCGTTATCGACCCCAACGCCGGGCCGCTGAGCCGATCGGCAGCAATCGCAAGGCCTGACCTGGTGATCAAGGCCAGCGATGCAGGCCCGCAACGCGGATTCACACCGCTAGCCGATACACAGCGAGCAGCCCAGCCCGGCACCGAGTACTCCTTCGCGCCCGGCGCGAACTATGCCCCGCTGATCGATGATTCCCGGGCCCCGGTCGGTACCGCGCCGGCTACTGCTGTTGGGCGAGATAAGCCGATTCGCCGCGAGGACATCATCGTGCCGTTCGCCAAGGATCTGGGCGCCTCGATCTATTCGGGCCGCGTGAAGATGAAAAACGCCCTCGGCTTCTTCCGACGAGGCAATGAAGAGGTGCGCATCAAGCGGCATGCTGACCTTGAGGTGACCGCCCATGAAATGGCCCACCTGATCGATGCCAGGGTGCCGGCGCTGTCCCGCGAATGGCGAAACAACGCCGCACTACGCAAGGAACTGAAGAGCGTCAGCTACGACCAGAACAGCGTGCCCGAAGGGTGGGCAGAGTCCGTTCGTCTGTGGATGACGCAACCGGACGTGCTGCAGCAGCGCGCGCCGATGGTTTTCAACTGGATCGAAGGCTTCGTGGCCAGCGACAAGAAATACGGCCCGCCGATGCGCAAGGCACAGGAAGGCATGACCGGCTGGTTCGCGCAGGACGCCGTCGACCGGGCCCGTTCCAAGATCGGCGACCACCGCCCGCTGTCGGATGCCATGAACGGCATTTTCGATCGGTTCCGCCAGGCGACTGTGGATGACCTGCACGGCGTCTATCGGATGGAGCGCGAGCTGCAGGGCGGAAAGCTGGAACCGGTGGGCGCCTACGAGTCCGCCCGGCTTTCCCGGGCATCGGCCTCGATCGCTGACGGCGCTGTTCGCTTCGGCTACCCAGTCAAGAGTACCGATGGCTCCTTCACCTATCGCGGCAAGGGGCTGCAGGACATCCTCAAGCCGGTCGCTGAGCGCCTGGATGATGCGCTTTTGTACTTCGTAGGCCGCTCGGCCAACGAGCTCATGCTGCAGGGCCGCGAGCACCTTTTCACCAAGGGCGAGATTCGCGGCATGCTGGCGCTGGAAACACCGGAGGCTCGAAAGGCTTTCGCCGAATACCAGGCCCGGAATCGGGGTGTCCTCGACTTCGCCGAGGCGCAGGGCGTGCTGAACCCGGAAACCCGCGCCAAGTGGAAGCGAACCGAATACCTGCCGTTTCACCGTGTCGAGCAGCCGGGTGGCCTGAAGGGGAAGCCAGGCGACTGGAAAGGCATCGAGGCGCTGACCGGTGGCACCGAGAATATCCGCGATGTACTCGGCAACATGATCGGCAACGCGGCGCAGTTGATCGATATTGCCGTGAAGAACGAGGCCCGCGTGAAGATCGCCAACCTGGCCAGCCGGCCCGGCGGTGGCAAGTTCATGGCCAAGATCGATCCGGGCAGCCGGCCGGTGAAGGTGTCCGGAAACCAGGTACTCGACGAAATGGCGAAGCGCTACGGCCTGATGGTCGACGGCGAGGCGCCGGCCTTCTTCCAGTTCCTGCTGCACAACCAGGCGCCGGCAGGTGGCAATGTCGTTGCTGTGCTGAAGCAGGGCAAGCCAGTCTGGTACGAAGTCGCCGACCCGATTCTGTACCGGGCGCTGAACGCCATCGATCGGCCGCCGATGGACTGGCTGACCAAGTGGCTCAGCCTGCCGAAGCGGGTAGGGCAGACGACCATCACACTGACGCCGGAAGGCAAACTCTCCATCAAGGGTCGAACCAGTTC
>CAYOHO010000246.1:0-4036 GCA_964403755.1 uncultured Oscillospiraceae bacterium | reverse complement strand
GGTGCTGGCGTACCTCGAGCGCTTCCTCAAGAAGTACATTCCCGAAGTCCTGCAGATCATCATGGTCCCCGGCCTGTCCCTGATGCTCATGATCCCGGTGACCCTCGTTGTCCTCGGCCCGGTCGGCATCTTTGTCGGCAACGTCATCCAGGTGGCCTACAACTCCGTGATCGGCTTCAACGCGGGGCTGGGCGGCGCCCTCATCGGCGGCCTCTGGGGTGTGTTCGTCATCTTCGGCGCCCACCGCGCCCTGCTCCCGATCGGCCTCAACGATGTCGCGGTCTCCGGCCGCCAGAACCTGCTCGCCTTCGCCGGCGCGGCCAACTTCTCCCAGGGCGGCGCGGCGCTGGGCGTGGCGCTCAAGACCAAGAACAAGCAGCTGCGCGGCGTCTCGATCTCGGCGGTCATCTCGGCGGCCCTGGTCGGCATCACCGAGCCGGCGATCTACGGCTGCAACCTGCGCCTCAAGAAGCCCATGGTCATCGCGGTCATCTGTGGCGCCCTCGGCGGCGGCCTCATGGGCTTCGGCAATGTCTACGGCGATGCCTTCGCCAACAACGGCGTCCTTACCATCTTCACCTACGCCGCCTTCGGCATGACCCAGTTCATGTTCTACCTGGCGGGTTGCGCCATCGCCTTCTTCGGCGCCGCCGCCCTGACCTACATCGTCGGCTTTGAGGATGAGCCGGAGCTGGAAGACGGCACGGTCGCCGGTCAGCCGGCCCTGGCCCGGGTTCCTGCCACCGCCGCCGCCCATGCCACCGCTACGGCTGCTGCCGGCACCCAGTCTGTGAGAACCCATCGCCCGGCCCTCGTCCTGGCCACGGCCGCCGCTGGCGCCGGTTCCGCCGGTTCCGCCACCCTGACCGCTGCCCCGACCCTCTTCCAGACCGCCGCGACGGCCGCTGCCGCCGAAATGCCCGCGTCGGCCGCCCCGGTGAAGCCCCTGACCGAAGCCGAAGCCGACTTCAAGTTCACGTCGCCGGTCAAGGGTGTCAGCATCCCGCTCAGCGATGTCGCGGACGAAGTCTTTGCCTCCGGCGCTCTCGGCCATGGCCTCGCGGTCCTGCCGGCGGTCGGCGAAATCGTCGCCCCCTGTGACTGCACGGTCGCGGTGCTCTACCCGACTGGCCATGCGATGGGCTTCCTGCTTGACGGCGATGTCGAAATGCTGGTGCATGTCGGCATGAACACGGTTGAGCTGGACGGCAAGTTCTTCACCAAGCACGTCGAGCAGGGCCAGGCCGTCAAGAAGGGCACGAAGATCGTCTCCTTCGACAAGGATGCAATCGAAGCCGCCGGCTACGACATCTCAGTCCCGGTCATCGTCTCGAACAGCGCCAAGTATGCCAACGTCACCGCGATCAGCGGGACCGCGGTCGATGAAAACACGAATATCCTGCTGATCAAGCAGTAAGCCTCCGTTCCGGCGGCGAGTCGCCGCAGCACCTCAGCCCCGGACCGGCCGTCATGGCCGGCTCCGGCGGCGGGTCGCCGGGCGATCGGTTCTCAGAACCAGTCGCCCGGTGACAGCAGCCAGCGACGGGTTCCGTCACGGGAAAGGGATCGAAGATGAGCACGGTTTTTCCGAAGGATTTTCTCTGGGGCGCCTCGAGCAGCGCGTTCCAGATCGAGGGCGGCTGGGACGAGGGCGGCAAGGGCCTGACGGTCGCGGACTTCAACTCGTTCAAGCGCTCGGCGAAGCAGGCTGACAGCAAGGTTGCGAGCGACTTCTATCATCACTGGCGCGAGGACATCGCCCTGATGCAGGAGCTCGGCCTGAAGGCCTACCGGTTCTCCATCGCCTGGGCGCGGATCGTGCCCGACGGGGACGGCGCCGTCAATCCCGAGGGCGTCCGCTTCTACAATGAGGTCATCGACGCGCTGCTGACGGCTGGCATCATGCCCTTCATCACGCTCTACCACTTTGACCTGCCCTATGCGCTGGTCGAGAAGTACAATGGCTGGGAAGACCGCGCCTGCGCCTATGCCTTCGAACGCTACGCCCGGATCTGCTTTGACGCCTTTGGCGACCGGGTGAAGTACTGGCAGGTGCACAACGAGCAGAACCTGATGATCCGGGTCGACGAGCGCATGAATATCACCGAGACGGATCCGCTGCGCCGCGAGCAGATGCGGGCGCAGATGGACTACCACATGTTCCTCGCCCACGCCCTGGCGGTGCACGCCTTCCGCGAGTCGGTCCAGGGCGGCCGGATCGGCCCGGCTGTCTCGTCGACCATGACCTATGCGCTGACCAACCAGCCGCTCGACGTCTGGGCGGCGCGGATGAACGACGGCTTCAAGACAACCTATGCGCTCGACATGCACGTCTTCGGCGAATATCCGGGCTACTACCTCGACTTCCTGCGCCGGACCGGAACCGAGCCGAAGCGCGAGCCCGGCGACGCCGAGATCCTGAAGACGGCCAAGAATGACTTCATCGCGGTCAACTACTACCGGACCCTCTGCGTGCGCCACCTGCCGGTGGACGCGGCGCATCCGTTCGGTCTGCGCAAGAGCCCGATGAACGAGGTCGACTTTGACCAGTACGGTTTCTTCGAGCACCTGACGAATGCGAACCTGTCGGCCAGTGCCTACGGGGCGCAGATCGACCCGATGGGCCTGCGCCTGGTTCTCAACGACTACTACGCCCGCTACCGCCTGCCGATGATCATCACCGAGAATGGGCTGGGCGCGCACGACGAGCTGACGGCGGACGGCCGCGTCCACGATCCGTACCGGATCGACTACATCCGGGCGCACATCGAGGCGGTCGCCGACGCGATGAGCGACGGGGTCGAGATGTTCGGCTATTGCCCGTGGTCGGTCGTCGACCTGCTCAGCTCGCACCAGGGGTTCAAGAAGCGCTACGGCTTCGTCTATATCAACCGCGACGACTTCGACCTCAAGGACTTGGCACGCATCCGCAAGGACAGCTATTATTGGTATCAGTCCGTCATCGCCAGCAATGGCGGCGTGTTGGACCGGGACGCGACATAACGAAATCGAAGCTGCCCGGAGGGAACGACGGCCTGAGTGGGTCGCCGAATCTCGATGGCATCGCAATCACAACGCGATCGCGGCCTGAGCCGCGACGCGGGAGTAATCAAGATCGACTCGAACGAATTCGGGGGTTGCCGGAATGAAAGTCGTCAAGGTTCTCAACAACTCGCTGCTGCTGGCGCTGGATGCCGAGGGCCGCGAGATCATCCTGATGGGCAAGGGGATCGGCTACCAGAAGGCGATCGGCCACGAGCTGGACGGTGCCGAAGTCGAAAAGGTCTTTGTCGTCCAGGACAAGGACCTGTCGCGCAACATCATCCGGCTGGCCGCCGAGGTCGACGAGCTCTACTTCTCGCTGGCCAAGAGCATCGTCGACTACGCCATCGAGACGCACGGCTTCGTGATCATGGACCACCTCTACCTCGCCCTGACCGACCATCTCGCCTTCGCGATGAAGCGCCACCAGGAGGGCTTGCTGCTGCAGAACTTCTACGCCTTCGGCATGTGGAAGTTCAACCCCCTGGAGTACGACGTCGGCCAGTACGCCCTGAAGCTGATCGCCCGCGAGACCGGCGTCGTCCTGCCAAAGGACGAGGCCTACAACATCGCCTTCCACTTTATCAACGGTCAGGTCAGCTCGCCCAACAACGGGAACCAGATCGAGGCGGCGAAGATTGTCTCCGCGATCCTGAGCATCATCCGCATCCACTTCAACTGCACCTTCGACGAGGACAACTTCGACTTCACCCGCCTGCTGACGCACCTGCGCCTCTTCGCGCTGCGCCTGCTGACCAACGAGCAGGTGACCGGCCAGGACGACTTCCTCTACCGCCAGATCGCCGACCTCTGCTCTGGTGAGCGCGCCTGTGTCGACAAGATCGCGATCTACATCCGCAGCACCCTCGGCAAGGAAATGACCTTCAATGAGATGGCCTACCTGATCATCTACATCCACCGGATCGTGGTGAACCGGATGGAGGAGGAGGCGAAGGCGGCGGCAGCGGCGGCGCAGGCGGAAGCGGCGCCGGGG
>CAYOHO010000245.1:0-4059 GCA_964403755.1 uncultured Oscillospiraceae bacterium | reverse complement strand
GCCGCCGTTGTCCCGCGGTTCGCCGTTGTCCCGCGGTTCGCCGTTGTCCCGCGGTTCGCCGGCTTCGGCCAGCGGCTCGCCATCATCGGCCCGCTGCCAGGTGACGATCCAGTCGATGGCCGCCTGGACCCGGGGATCGTCCAGCCGGCCGAGCCGGGTCAGGCTGGCCACCAGGTTGCCGGTCAGGCAGGGGATGACCTGTGATGCCAGGCCGGTTCCGGTCCGGGCGCTCGCTTCAATGGCGAAGCCGCCCGTCTCGGGGCAGAATGCGTGCTCCAGCAGGAAGTCGCAGGCCCGCTGGATGCCGGGATGGGCCGGGTCGGCTGCAAGCTCGGCCAGGATGAGCAGGTTCCAGACCGTGCCGGTGTACTTGGCGGTATAGAATCGGGACGGCTCATCCCAGGAGCCGTCCGCGTTCTGGGCGGCCAGGATGCGGGGCACCAGCCCGGACATCATGATGCCAGACCGGGCTTCAGCCGCCTCCGGGCTGGCTTCCGGGCAGCCCAGCAGTCGGGTCAGCGCGAAGTAGCGCACCGACGGGTTTTCCGGTTCCAGCAGCCAGTCCAGTGTGCTGCTGTCCGCCGGCAGCGGATGATCAGCGGCCGGGTTCATGGAGCTGCCTCCGCACCGCCTTCCAGCCGGGCCCGGAGGTCAAAGGAATAGGTCGGGTTGAGGGTGACGCTGCGGCCGCCACTGATCTCGAGTGCGGCAGCCGTGATGTAGCTGGCCGCGCTGCTGGCCAGGAAGACGATCGGTCGGGCAATCTCGGCTGGTTCGGCCGCCCGCTGCAGCAGGGTGCCCTCGACATTGCGCCTGATCTCGTCCGGACTGAACCCGGACTGGAGGGCCGATGTCAGCGTGAAGCCCGGCAGCACGCAGTTGACGCGGACGCCCCAGGCCGCATATTCGGCGGCGAAGGTGGTGGTCAGGTTGACAATGGCAGCCTTGAGCGGGCCGTATAGCGTGCTCTTGCCGGCGCTCGGGCAGCGCGCGGCCAGCGAGCTGACATTGACGATCGCGCCGCCCTGCTGCTTCATGTGGCGGAAAGCCGCCTGGCAGCCAAACACCGCCGACTTGAAGCAGACGCCGGTGATCCAGTCGATCTCGTCCTCCGTGTATTCGTCGCCTGCCTTCTTCACGCTGGCACCGACATTGTTGACCCAGCAGTCGATGCGTCCGAATTGCCGGGCGACCCGTTCCGCAAAGGCATAGACCTGCTCCGGGGCCGTTGCGTCCAGCGGTTCGAAGAAGACGCGCTCCCCACCGACCGCGGCGGCCAGTTGGTCAGCCACGAGGCGGCCCTGCTCCGGGTTGCGTGCGAAGAATGCCACATTTGCACCTTCAGCCAGAAAAGCCTGCACCGTCGCCAGGCCGATGCCCTGGCTGCCGCCGGTGATGACGGCGGTCCTGCCGCCCATGCCCAGATCCATGCTCCTGTCCTCCCCGCTGCTGCAACGCGCATCGATGGTATCAGGATAGCACAATTGCCAGATAATGGCCGCAGCAGCGTCCACTCTGAACGGCGAATACGGCACTTCCCGGGTGCCGCCTTCGCTGCATATGCATTGACTCAGGCCAAGTGTATTCAATGAATTGTGAACTTTTTTCGAAAAGATTGAAACCACTTGACAAACGAGCTGTATGAAAGGATATTGGCAATAGAAGGTTTTGTCTTTACCGTGCAAACTGATGGTTTCAGTCAGGTATCAGGCAGCCATGAACCAGCCCCTTGCACATTCGGGATGGAGACGCTCTGTCAGCCGGTGGATCCGGTGAGCGGCGCCCACACCCAGGCGATACGATTTCGACAATGGAGAAAACGAGACATGGAGACGAATCCCTGCTACACCTGCGCCTTCCACGAGGGTGGATGGCAGAACTGCACCTGTCAGGTTTGCCTTGAAGGGTTCCACGAGAACCGCTGCATCCACGACCACATCACGCACTGCGTCTTCTACCGCAACAAGGAAGAGAACCACCAGCGCGCCGGCTGACCGGCTGAATCCTGACCATTGATTCCAGCAACAGACCACTCGACCAGTCCAGGACCGGCCGGGTGGCCTTTGTGCGCCCGCACGGCAACTTTGCCCCGGCTGCCCGTCCCCTGGCAGCGGGCGGAACTGCCCTGGCTTCGCGGCTGATGCGCCGACAGGCGGTCTGGCCCCGGACCGGATCTACGGACGGGCCGGCTTGCCGCTGTCGAGGGCGAGCCCACGCAGGCGGTCAACCTTTTCCGGGCTGCCCAGCACGACCATGGCATCGCCAGCTGCAAGGCGGGTCTCGCTGCCGGGATTGAACACCATGGCTTCGCTCCCGCCCTTGCGGAGGGCGAGTACGTTCAGGCCGACCTGGTCCGGAATCCGCGCCTCGCTCAGCAGCTGTCCCGCGAGCGGGCTGCCGTCCTGCAGCGTCACTTCCTCCAGGCTCAGCTCCTCGCGGCCGGCGCTGGTGACCGTATCGAGAAATGAGAAGATGGTCGGCCGCAGCATCATGGCCGCCATCCGCCGGCCGCCGATCTGGTTCGGCGAGACCGTCCGGTCGGCGCCGGCCATGCAGAGCTTTTCGTGGGCATGCGGCTCGATGGCGCGTGAGACGATGAAGAGGCTGTGGTTGAGGAAGCGGGCCGTGAGCACTGTATAGATGTTCTCTGCGTCCGAGGAAAGGGCGCTCACCAGCCCGATGGCCCGCTCGATGCGAGCCTGCTTCAGGGCCGCCTCATGGGTCGGATCGCCGAGGATCGCCAGCAGTCCCTGGTCGTGCAGCTCCTGGATCTTTTCCTCGCGCATGTCGACAACGACAAACGGTACGTTCTGGGCACGGAAGTCGGCGATCACGTTCTGGCCGGTCTCTCCGGCCCCACAGACGATGTAGTGTCCCTCGAGCTGGGCGATGCGGCTGTCCATCTGGCGTTTCCTCCAGGCTCGGCTGAGTCGGCCTTCGGTGACAAAGGCGACAATGCTGGTGATCGAGTAGCCGGCCAGGCCCAGGCCGGCGATGATGACGAAGATCGAGAAGATTTCGGCGGCAGGCGTCATTGGCGCCACTTCCTTGTAGCCAACCGTCGAGATGGTGATCACGGTCATGTACAGGGCATCGACGAAGCCGACGCCCAGCAGGATGGCGTAGCCGGCGATGCCGATGGCCACCAGCAGCGCAAAGGCGCACAGGAGCAGGATGAAGGGCCGGTTTTCCTTGAACATGCGTCGCCCCCTTGACCGAGGATTCCAGTCGCTCCCGGCTGCTGTCTCCATTCTATCCCAGCTGAGCCCGGCCGTCATCCTTGACCGGCAATTTGACAGAACCGCCGTGTTGGCGGAAAATTGAACTACGGCTTGGCAGGCGCTTCCCTGGCGAAGTCTTCCTGATCCCGCTGCCGCACGTGGGAATGCCTGCCGGCAGAGTCACCGGATGTCCCGCCCGGACACCCAATTCCTGCAGGAGGAACGAACGGACATGAAAAGCATGAAAGGCACCCGTACCGCAGAGAACCTGCTCAAGGCCTTTGCCGGCGAATCGCAGGCCCGCAACCGCTACACTTTCTATGCGTCGGCTGCCGACAAGGAAGGCTTCCGGCAGATCTGCAACATCTTCACCGAGACAGCCGACAACGAGAAGGAGCACGCCAAGCGCTTCTACAAGCTGCTGCTCGAGGGCCTGAAGGGCGAGCTGCCAACCATGGTCGAGATCAACGCCGCCTATCCGGTCGCCCAGGGCACGACCCTCGACAACCTGAAGGCTGCTGCCAGCGGTGAGAACGAGGAATGGACCGCCCTATATCCGTCTTTCGCCGATACGGCCGAGGCTGAGGGCTTCCCCGAAGTGGCGGTCGCGTTCCGCCGCATCGCCGAGGTCGAGAAGCGTCATGAAGCCCGCTACCGCAAGCTCGCCGCCAACATCGAGGCCGGCCGCTGCTTCAGCCGCTTCGAGCCGACCCTCTGGAAGTGCGGCAACTGCGGCTTTATCTATGAAGGCGCCGATGCCCCCGAGGCCTGCCCGGCCTGCTTACACCCCAAGGCCTTCTTCGAGCTCTTCGTCGAGGCCTACTGATTGTCACCCGCT
>CAYOHO010000244.1:0-4066 GCA_964403755.1 uncultured Oscillospiraceae bacterium | reverse complement strand
GTGAGGTCTTCATCTACAGTGCCGCCATCGAATCCAGGATCGAGCCGCTGCTGGACAGTGTATCAACGCTTCGACTGCGCATCGGCATGGCCGGCGAGCCGCGGCTGGCGGGTGCGCTCAGCCTCGAATCCGTGGCCGCCGATGGCCGTGACCGCCTGGCTGCCGGCGACCGGAGCTATGATGACTATCCGCTCGATCCCGAGCGGCTTGCGACAATTGTCTTCACCTCCGGGACGACCGGGCGAAGCAAGGGTGTCATGCTGTCGCAGAAGAACATCGTCAGCGACATGACCAACGGCATGTACCTGTTCGCCGTCACGCCCAAGACGCTCAATGTGCTGCCGCCGCACCACACATTCGGCTCAACGGTCAACTTTGTCGGCCATTTCGCCCAGGGGTCCGAGATCTATATCAGCAGCGGTCTGCGCTACATCGGCACGGAGATCAAGGAACAGCAGCCGTCGCACCTCATCCTGGTGCCGCTGTTTGTTGAAAAGCTGCACCAGAAGATCTGGCAGACCGCACGGGAAACAGGCAAGGATGGCCTGCTGAAGGCAATGATCCGGACCAGCAACGCGCTGCGCCGGACCGGCATCGACTTGCGCGGGCCACTGTTCCGCAGCGTGCGCGCCGGATTCGGCGGCCGGCTCGAGATGATCATCTGCGGCGGCGCGGCCCTGAGCCAGGAGCTGATTGACACGTTCGACGGGATCGGCATCACGATCCTGAACGGCTATGGCATCACCGAATGTTCACCCCTGGTCACCTGCAACCGCAACCGGCAACAGAAGCGGGGCAGCGTCGGCCTGCCGATCATTGGCGAGCAGCTCAAGATCCGCGAGCCGGATGCCAACGGTGAAGGCGAGATCTGTGTCAAGGGGCCCAACGTCATGCTGGGCTACTACAAGGACCCCGAGGCAACAGCCGCCGTCTTTGACGAAGATGGCTACTTCCGCACCGGCGACTTCGGCCGGCTTGATGACGAAGGCTGGCTCTACATCACCGGACGCCTCAAGAACCTCATTCTCTTCAGCAACGGAAAGAACGTCTATCCGGAAGAGATCGAGAGCGAGATCGCGCGCATCGGCGGCGTATCCGAGGTGATCGTCTATGCCGGCGAGAGCCGTTCCCAGAAGAACCGCGAAGTCATCGTGGCCGAGATCTTTCCCGACTTCGAATGGCTGCAGGCCAGGAGCATCCAGGACGCCGAGGGCTACTTCAACAACGAGATCCGCGTGCTCAACAGCCGCATGGTCTCCTACAAGGCCGTCGGCCAGGTCAAGATCCGCCAGGAGGAGTTCACCAAGAACACATCGAAGAAGATCGTCCGCTTCGCGATCGACAAGAGCATCGACTGAAGCCGGCGGCCGCGCATGGCGGTTGCGCATGGTGACCGTGTGGCGGCTGTTCGTCATGACGGTAGCCGGCGGCTGCTCGGCTCGGCTGCGACGGTCTTACGGCGTCTGCTTCCCGCAGCAGTTCTTGTATTTCAGGCCGCTGCCGCAGGGGCATAGGTCATTGCGGCCCGCATCCTTCGGTACCCGGCCGGCAGCCATCAGGGCCTTGATTTCCGCCGGGGTATGGCCGCGGTCGGCCCAGGTGCGCGAATGGTTCGCCACATCGGAGACCAGCGGCGTCAGTTCGCGGACGATCCGGTCGGATTCGATGCGGACGCCATTCTCCTCCAGCCAGTCGAGGACCGAATCCATGGAGAAGCCGGTGTAGCGGCAGATGAGCACGATTTCGGCGCTGACGTCGTCCGCCGTCACGGCATCCGGGAACCAGCGCTTCTGCAGGAATGCGCGCAGCCGCTCGTACTGCGGCGTCTCCTCAAAGAAGGCAACATCGGCATACTGGATGAGGATGTCTGCCTCCGGCATGAAGAAGGGCTTCCCGTCCTGGGCCTCGACCAGTTCGTCGAACCAGTCCGGGTCCTCCGCCAGGTCGGCGGCAACCAGCTGCCCGTCCTGGGTCACGATACCTTCCATGGTCAGGTCCATGTCCCCGATCTCATCGATGCCGACCGGGCGTCCACAGAAGCGGCTGCCGGCATTGGCGGCCAGCGCGAGGGGCACGATGCCATACAGGTTGACCAGGGCAACCAGGGCGTCCAGCAGCAGTGAATCCGGGTCGTAGGCCCATTCCTCTTCCGGGAACTCAAAGTCGGGATCGGGCATCTCGTCAAAGGTGTAGCCGCGGTTGACCCACTGGCGTGTGCTGCGCTCGAGGTCGCGCACCAGCGCCATCAGCCGATCGGCCTTTTCTGCGTCCTTGAGCGGAATCTTGCGTCGCGCAAACTCGAATGGCACATCGGCCGGCTCGAGGTCGGAGATGATGCTGTAGCCCTGCAGGTCGGCGCAGATTTCCTCGGCCAGGCCTGGCTCCAGGCCCATGTCGACGGCCAGGAAGTCGCAGAGTGCTTCGTACGCCGGCGGCCGCTCGGTGTAGAAGCCGTCGCCGTAGCGCAGCAGCGTCGCACGGTCCGGAATGTAGAATGGCTTGTCGTCCTGCCAGTCGAGCAGGTCCTCGAGCTCTTCCTCCGATTCAATGGCCTCATGGGCCAGGACATCGTCATAACGAACCACGAACGTATCGTCCAGATCGAGCAGCGTCAGTTCCAGGGCAGTCAGCGGTTCTGTCTCCAGGGTGCGGATGATCTCGAGTGCCTCGTCTTCCGGAATGGCGCCATAGAGGCTTGCCATGCCCTGCAGGTAGCGCTTGATCAGCGTCTGGTCCATCTGTGTCCTCCCCGATCGGCCAGGCTGTTGCCGGTGCTGTCTGCAGCTGCCTGCCCGGAGCCGTGCACCAGTCCACATGGGAACGGTGCGGCTTCCGGAAGCCGATTTCCTTCTGAAGCCATTATAGCGGAAAACCCGGATCTTGGCGGATCCGGGTTTTCCTGAATATTCGGGATCGTCGCTTCGGTCATCCAGTCAGGCAGCGGCCCGCTGCCGTCAGCCCGGCTGCGGCGGCTCCGGCTGCTGCGGCAATGGGCGCTGCGGCTCCACCGGCTGCGGCAGCGGCTGTGAACGGTCCGTCCAGACAAGGCCGGTCAGGATGAGCGCTGTGCCAAGCACCGTAAATTGCGTAATCTGCTCGTGCAGCACCATGGCCGACAGCAAGGTGGTCATGACCGGAGCCAGATAGATATATTGGCTGGTCCGAACCGGGCCGATCGCCCGGATCGCCGTGTTCCAGAAGATGAAGGCGCAGGATGAGGCCACAAGGCCGAGGAAGAGCAGGCTGAGCATGGCCGGGACACTGAGGCTGCGCGGCAGGAGCGGCTGGCCGCCAAGCGCTGCGGCGGCGAGCAGCACCAGAAGGACGTAGCCAAAGACCCGCCGGGTCGTCTGCAGCGGGGACTGGTCACCCGGCAGGCGCTGCAGGACCAGTGAATAGGCGGCAAACATCAGGGCCGCGCCAAATGCCATCAGGTCGCCGGCCGGGCTGACCCCGGCAAAGCGCTGGCTTCCGGCCATGACCAGCAGCACGCCGCCATAGGCGATCACCAGGCCGGCCAGGCCGCGCGGCTGCAGGAGCCGCGTACGAAGCACAACCATGGACAGGACGCCCGTGAGCAGCGGGATGGTCGCGATGACCAGGCTGACGTTGCTCGACCAGGTACGCTGCAGGGCGCTGTTTTCGAACAGGAAATAGAGCGCCAGCGCGGTGCCGCTGGCAAGGTAGGGCAGCTCGTCACGCAGGGACAGGCGGCGGCGCCGGGGCGGTGCCAGCAGGCTGAGGAAGACGGTCGCCAGGACGAAGCGGCTGACGAGGACCTGGATGGGCGACAGTTCGCTGAGCAGCAGCTTGCTGACGACGAAGGTCGAGCTCCAGATGGCCTGGGTGATGAAGGCAAGGACATGTCCCCTGACAGATTGGCTGATGATGGCTGGCTGGTTCACGCTGTCTCCCCTGTTCGCATGGAATCCGCACCATTATAGCACGCAGCAGCCGTATTCCCGCCGGTGGGAGGTGTAAACGTCTGCGGCTTCCGCAACATGCGGATGCCCGCCCCGGGCAGGGACGGGCATCCGGCATGGAACAGGCATCCGGGAAGGGAATG
>CAYOHO010000243.1:0-4107 GCA_964403755.1 uncultured Oscillospiraceae bacterium | reverse complement strand
CGGCGCGCGTGAAGTTGATGACACCGCCCTTGGAGGAGTGGTAGGCGACCGTGTCCATGGCCGTGTTGCCGACCTGGCCATAGATCGAGGCGATGTTGATGATCCGGCCGTAGTGCTTCTCGACCATGTGCTTCGCAAAGGCGCGTGTGACCTTGAAGACACTCGTCAGGTCGGCATCCATCGTGAAGTTCCAGTCCTCGTCGGACATGTCCAGGACGCCAGCGTTACGGGCGGCGCCGGCATTGTTGACCAGGATGTCGACCTTGCCGAATTCCTGGATGGTCAGCTCGGCCGCGCGGTTGACCTCTTCAGTGCGGGTGACATCGCACTTGATCGGCAGGCAGCGGGTGCCGTTGGCCTGGAACTCGGCGGCGATGGCCTCGAGCCGGTCCATTCGGCGGGCCAGGAGCACCAGGTCGGCGCCCTGGCCGGCGAAGCCTTTCGCCATCTGCAGGCCCAGGCCAGACGATGCACCCGTAATGACAGCAACACGATCCTTCAGGGAAAACATGAGATTACCTCCTCGATAACGTTTCCGGTCTTGTTTTGCTGTCAGTATAGCGCGATGTGGCCCAGCATTTTGTAGCCAAGGCAACGAAATTTCTGTCGCCAGCGGGAATAGCCAAATTGCCGCTGCCGGCTTGGGCAGCCAAATTGCCGCTGCCGGCTTGGGCAGCTAAATTGCCGATGCCGGCAGGGCGGCTAAATTGCCGATGCCGGCAGGGCGGCCCGGATCGGTCGCGTTTACTGGCCAGCATGCATTTCATGACCAGTTTTGTCGCTTCCTGTCGGGCGACTCGGTCTACCATCGGGTGTTCCTTCATGTGACGCTAAGGACAGTCCGATCGTGAACAAACACGTGTCACTTCCGGACAAAATCAAGGAGAGGTGTCGTGAACCCGATGAGTGCCTTCAAGACCCGAATCGAACTGACTGGCTCCAGCCCCCTGATCTGGCGTAGTGTTCTCATTCCCGCAGGCGCCACATTCCAGCAGCTCTATGAGATCGTCCAGCTGGCCATGGGCTGGCGGGGCGAACCTGGCCAGAACGACCGTGTCTACGCGTTCCTGTTGCCGGAAGAGAACATCCAAATTACAAATGACGGTGAAGCGCTCGCCGCACTCTGGAATCGGGATGCTGACGAAGCAGTCGAAAGGGCTGATGCTGCCGAGGCAGCCAACGGTGCCGATGCCGCCAAAGCAGCCTACGGAGCCGAAAAGGCCGCTGCAGCTGCCGAAGCCCGTATGGAAACACTTGATCCGGCGGTTGCTACCCTGGATGAATATCTCGCCCGATACGGCGAACTGGACTGTGTCCATGATCCGCTCGGACGGCCGTGGCGGCACCGTCTCGTGCTCGAGGATCTCGTTGACGATTACGAGCTGGATTATCCGACGCTTCTGGAAGCCGCAGGGGAATGCCCGCCCGAGGATATCCAGAATTTCACTGATTTCACGGCTTTTCTCGAAGCCTACAGCGATCCCGATCATCCCGGCCACGAGGATGCCCTCGCCTTAGCCCTCGACAAGGCCTACATCGCCTTCGACATGGAACGGCAGAATGAAAGGCTGGCAGCCCTGCGCCTGGGCGAATTCCGCGACTGAGAAAACTGCAGCCGCGACGGAGGCCGGTCATCAGCCGCATGTCGACAGCGATGTGATGCTTCCGGGAATGGAAAGGGCCTGGCCTGCACAACGGCAGGCCAGGCCCCTCGGCTGCGTCGCCAGATTATCAGCTGCGGCGCCAGGACTCGATGTCGCCCGTCAGCCCGAAGCGCTGCTTGATCGCAATCAGGTTGCCAAGGACGCCAGGTCCGATCCTGAAGCCGTTCCGGTTCTGGTCGGCCTTGCGGTATTCCGGCTCGCTGGGCATGAGGATCTCGTCGCAGTCCTCGGCGCGGCGGGATGCCTTCAGCTCGTCAATGAACTGGTCGGTTCGCGCCTTGAAGGTGGCGACATCCTGGAATGCGGCGATGTCGATGGCGCCGAAGAAGAAGCCGACCTCCTGGCCGCGTTCGGGGTCGGCCCGGAGCTCGCCGGTGTGGAGGCCAAACTGGGCGCCGCTGAGGATGGCTGTGAAGACATCGACCATGATGGCGAGGCCGGATCCCTTGTAGCCGCCGAACGGCAGGATCGCACCCTTCAGCGCTTCGGCTGGGCTGGTCGTGGCATGGCCGCTGCGGTCAAGTGCCCAGCCCTCGGGGATCGGCTTGCCCTCGATGTCGGCGACGATGACCTTGCCAAGGGCGACAAGACTGGTCGCAGCATCGAAGACCAGTGGCCGGTGCTGGCCGGCGGGGACGGCGATGCTGATCGGATTGGTGCCCATGACCGGGTCTATGCCGCCGTGGACGCTCATTTTGGCGACGCTGTTGCACATCGAGATGCCGATCATGTCGTGCTCGAGCGCCATCATCGAGTAGTAGCCGGCGATGCCGAAATGGTTGCCGCCCTTGACCGCGGCGCAGGCGATGCCGCCCTGACGGGCCTTGTCGATGCAGCGGTGCATGGCCTGGGAACCGGCCACGGCGCCAAGCGCGCTGTCGGCATCCATCACGAAGGAGGCGGTGCGCTCCTGAAGAATCCGGATGTCCGGCCGGGCCTTGAAGCCGCCTGCTTCAAGCTTGTTGACGTAGAAGCCGAGGC
The DNA here is from genome assembly GCA_964403755.1 of uncultured Oscillospiraceae bacterium. Classification (GTDB taxonomy): domain Bacteria; phylum Bacillota; class Clostridia; order Saccharofermentanales; family UBA5734; genus JAXGXQ01. Next base: position 1,462 of record CAYOHO010000243.1, on the reverse strand, counting down.
GGGACAGGCCGTGTGAGCTGAGTCCCCGGAGCTCGGCCTCAATGAGGTTGTCGGCGACCATCCGGGCATCGGTTTCCGGAACGTTCAGCGCCATAAAGGCCTCGGTGCAGAAATCCCTGGCTGACTGGGGAGGAACAATGATGACTGGCATGATGATTCTCCTTCCTGCGATATGGGTCCGATTTCTGAGCAGCAAAATCACCTGTGGCTGATTGATTGGCTTGATCTAGGCGCTAGACGCGGATGGCCATGCGGGCCTGTTCCATGCCGCCGCGCCAGGCAGCCAGTTCCGCGTCGCTTGGCCGGTGGCCGGAACGGATCGCTTCGCGGCAGGGTTCCAGCATGGGCAGTTCAGCGGCCGCGACCGCCCGGCAGGCGTCTGCCAGCCGCGGTGCGACTTCCGGCGGAATCTGCACCATGCCATAGCGGTCGACAAACAGCAGATCGCCCGGATGGACGCTGAGGCCGGCAATCTCGACCGGACAGCCGTATGCCTCGACATGGACATAGCCATGCGAAATCAGCACGGTTGTCGAATAGAAAGGGAAGCCCAGCGCTTCCGCCTCGCGGATGTCGCGGACGCCGCCTTCGGTCACGGCCCCGATGGCGCCGAGCGCCAGGTGCGTGGTCGCCTGCACTTCGCCCCAGAAGGAACCGATCGGCTCTGGATCGATATCCTGGATCACGGCGATGGCCGGTCCGGCCGTGTCGCGGATGCTGGCAAGATAGCCCAGCAGGTTGCGGCTGGCATCGGGATTCGGTGCCAGGGCGCTGACCGTAGCCGTCACGGCATAGCCGACCAGCGGCTTGTCCAGGCCGATGGTTCGCAGTTCCAGACCCGGCTTTGTGAAGCCGCTCGTCCGGGAACGGATGTTGAACACCTCCAGGGCGTTGCAGATCGTCGGGCCGTCAAAGCCCTGAAGTTCCAGAATCTGTTCCCGAGTGAGCGATGGTGTCATAAGCCTGCGTCCTTTCCCTTGCTGCGCTTCTGATTGCGATTCATGCCACTGCCATTCACTGCACTGCCGTGATTTCCCTTTGCTGACCTTTTCCTTTCATTCCGCGGCAGAGCCATTCCTGTCCATTGTACAGGAAGCGGGCGTGCGGCTCGACGATTTTGACCACTTTTGAGCACTTTTGATCACGAATGGGGAGGGTATGACATGAAGGCATTCATGGTCCGAATCGAGCTGATTGGCTCCAGTCCGCTCGTCTGGCGGCGCGTGCTCATTCCTGCGCGCGCCACGTTCCATCAGCTTTTCGATACGATCCAGCTGGCCATGGGCTGGCGCGGAGACTCGACGCGGCCACATGGCCTGTATGAATTCGTGCTGCCGGCTGAGAATACCCGGATCACCAATGACGGCGATGCGCTCGATGAATTTGCCGGTCTTGCCGATGCCCGTCAGTCAGAGGACCTTCCGGCCAGCGCAGCCCCATGGCCAGTGCCTGCAGCCGGGCA
>CAYOHO010000242.1:0-4138 GCA_964403755.1 uncultured Oscillospiraceae bacterium | reverse complement strand
GATCCCGATGGCCGCGACGTCTCCTGGATCTGGGACGTTGACTTCGAAAGCCATCCGCTGCCGGCGCCGGTCTTCGTCTCCGGCCGCCGCTGCCACGACATGGCGCTGCGCCTGCACTACGCCGGCCTGCCGCGCGAGGCGCTCTCGGCAAGCCCCGATGACGCCGCCCAGTTTGACGCCGCGCTGGCCCGCTGCCCCGAGGGCAGCTGCCTCTATGTCCTGCCCAACTACACCGCCATGCTGCAGCTGCGCGCCCGCCTCGCCGGCCGCTACCGGCTGCGCGCCTTCTGGCAGTGAAGGGGAGGAGGGAACCATGAACGACTTCGAACGCCCCGGAACCGAACGCCCCGGAACCGAACGCCCCGGAACCGAACGCCCGGACATTGGTCGTGATGACTTCGAACGCCTCAAGCCCGTCCGCATCGCCCATCTCTATCCCGATCTGCTCAACCTCTACGGCGACCGCGGCAACCTGATCGCCCTGCAGCGCCGGCTCGCCTGGCGCGGCATCCGCAGTGTCGTCGAGCCGATCGGACTCGGTACCGCCTTCGTGCCGGAGCAGTATGACTTCTGCTTCATGGGCGGCGGCCAGGACTATGAGCAGAGCCTGCTCCACGCCGACCTGATCGCCGGCAAGGGGCCCGCGATCCGCGAAGCAGTCGACCAGGGGCGCGTCTTTCTCTGCATCTGCGGCGGCTACCAGCTGATGGGCCAGTACTACCGCACCCATGAGGGCGCGATGATCGAGTGCCTCGGCATCATGGACCACTGGACCGAGGCCGGCCACCGGCGGCTGATCGGCGACACGATCTACGAGTCGCCGCTGCTGGCCGAGCACGGGCTGCCCAGCCGCCTGTATGGCTTCGAGAACCACTCCGGCCGCACCCTGCTCGGGCCCGGCGTCCGCCCGCTGGCGACGGTTGTCCGCGGATTCGGCAATAATGGGGAAGACAAGACCGAAGGTGCAATTTATAATCATGTATATTGCACATATTCGCACGGGAGTTTTCTGCCAAAGAACCCGGCAATGACCGATTATCTCATCCTGACCCTGCTGCAGCGCCGCCTTCCGGGGCTTCGGACGCTGCCGCCGCTGGATGATGAACTGGAGAACAATGCAAGAAATTATCTTGAGTCTTGCAAATAGAGCCGGAAATGTGCTGAAAGATGCTTGAACATGAAGACGATTTCCAATATAATACCGGCAGATGAGGGCAAGGGCGTTCCAGTTCTGGGGCGCCTTTCTGTTTTTTTGCCGGCGGCGCCATGGACCCCAAGCCTGCCAGCCGGCAGGCGCGGGAACTGGCCGGATGGATCGGCCAAGGCTTGACGGGCCAAAGGAGGTTTCGCATGAGCTATACCCTGGAAGACATCAAGAACATGGTGGAGGAGCAGGATGTCCGCTTCATCCGTCTGCAGTTCACCGACATCTTCGGCACCATGAAGAATGTTGCCATCACGCCGAGCCAGCTGGACAAGGCGCTGGCCAACCAGTGCATGTTCGACGGCTCATCGATCGAGGGTTTCGTCCGCATCGAGGAATCGGACATGTATCTGCGTCCGGATCTCGACACGTTCGTGATCTTCCCCTGGCGCCCGCAGCAGGGCAAGGTGGCGCGACTCATCTGCGACGTCTACACGACCGACGGGAAGCCGTTTGAAGGCGATCCGCGCCAGATTCTCAAGCGCAGCCTCGCCGAGGCAGCCGAGATGGGCTTCACGCTCGATGTCGGCCCCGAGCTGGAGTTTTTCCTGTTCGACTACGACGAGCACGGCAAGCCGACGACCAAGAGCCCGGACGAGGGCGGCTATTTTGACCTCGAACCGGTCGGCCAGGGCGAGGATGTGCGCCGCGAGATCGTGCTCGCGCTCGAGGACATGGGCTATGAAGTCGAGGCGTCGCACCACGAGGTGGCGCAGGCCCAGCACGAGATCGACTTCCACTTTGACGAGGCGCTGCGCACGGCCGACAGCATCATGACCTTCAAGCTCGCGATCCGCTCGATCGCGCGCCGCTACGGCGTGCACGCCTCCTTCATGCCCAAGCCGATCTTCGGCAAGAGCGGCTCCGGCATGCACATCAACCTGTCGCTGTGCCGCGACGGGCAGAACGTATTCGAAGACCCAGACAGCCCGGACGGGCTCTCCGATATCGCCCGGCACTTTATTGCCGGCATCATGGCCCACATCAAGGGCATGAGCGCCATCGCCAATCCGCTGGTCAACTCCTACAAGCGGCTGGTTCCCGGATACGAGGCGCCCTGCTACATCGCCTGGTCCTACCACAACCGCAGTCCGCTGATCCGGATCCCGGCCGCGCGCGGCAGCAACACCCGCATCGAGCTGCGCAGCCCGGATCCATGCTGCAACCCCTACCTGACCCTCGCACTCTGCCTGTCCGCCGGCCTCGACGGCATCCGCCGCGGCCTGCAGCCGGCCCGTCCGATCGACGCCAACATCTACCTGATGGATGAGGCGGAGCGCCTCGGCAACGGCATTGAAAGCCTGCCGGCCAGCCTGGACGAAGCCCTCGACGAAATGATGCAGGACTGCCTGGTTCTGGACACGCTCGGCGACCACGTCGTCTCCAAGTACATCCCGGCCAAGCGCTCGGAATGGGAAGACTACCGCACACAGGTCACCCCCTGGGAGCTCGACCAGTACCTGCTGCGCTTCTGAGCGCCCGCTTCGGCTAAAGACAGGAGCAGCATGCGCACGATCTTGTTGGCATTTGCAAACGCGGATGCCGCCGCCAAGGTGAAAAACGTTCTGGTTGCCGCCGGCTTGCCTGTCGGGCGGACGTTTGCGACCGGTGCACTTGTGCTTCAGCAGGCGATGCTGGAGCCGGGCGGCGGCGTGATTGTGCTGCCGCCGCGCCTGAGCGACATGACGGTGCCTGACCTGCTGTCGCGGCTGCCGGACACCTTCGATCTGGTCGTGCTGTTCGGACGCGGCCAGCCGGCGACTTTCGGCAAGCTGTCGGGAATCACCTTCCTCGAGACCCCGATGCCGGCCTCGGAGCTTGTGAACACGGTGCGCAGCCTGCTCGAGACCCGCACCGCCGGCATCCGCCGGCCGCAGCCCGCCGCCCGCGCCGGCGCCCATGGGAGCGCCGCGAAGCCGAAAGCCGAACCGCCGCCGCCCCACCGGACGCCGGCCGAGGAGAAAGTGCTCCAGACCGCCAAGACCCACCTCATCAACCACTGCGGCCTCACCGAGGAAGAGGCCCACCGCAACCTGCAGAAGCGCAGCATGGAGTCGGGGGTCCGCCTGGTCGAGATCGCCCGGCAGGTCCTGGATGAGTCCGAATGCTGCCGCTCCAGCAGCGGCTGACCATACCTGAACAGTCACACGGCCAGACCGGAAGGCAGGCGCCCGGCCGCCGCGGCATCCGCGCCCCGTTTCCGGCCTTATCTTTGCAAGGAGGCGAAGACAGACCATGATCCCGTTCACCAAGATGCAGGGCATCGGCAACGACTACATCTACATCCACGACCCCGACCGGCGCATCGCCAATCCCGGCCTGCTGGCCAAGCGTGCCAGCGACCGTCATTTCGGCATCGGCTCCGACGGCCTGGTGCTCATCCAGCCGGCTGCAGACGCCGACTTCTTCATGGACATGTACAACTCCGACGGCTCGCGCGGCCGCATGTGCGGCAACGCCATCCGCTGCGTCGCCCGCTACGTCTTCGAGCGCGGCCTGACCGACAAGCGCCGGCTCCGCATCGGCACGCTCAGCGGCATCCGCGACCTGACCCTGCAAGTCCACGGCGGCCGGGTCGAGTCCGTGACCGTCGACATGGGAGCCCCCATCCTCAAGCCCGCTGACATTCCGGTCCAGTGGAACGACAGCCGGGTCGTCGACGAGCCGATCGCCGTCGACGGCCACCTGCACCGCATTACCTGCGTCTCGATGGGCAATCCGCACGCCGTCATCTTCCTGCCCGAGGTCGAGAGTCTCGACCTGAGGCGCATCGGGCCGCTGTTCGAGCACCACTCGCTGTTCCCCGATCGCGTCAACACCGAGTTTGTCCAGGTGATCGACCGCCGCACCCTGCGCATGCGCGTCTGGGAACGCGGCGCCGGCGAGACCCTGGCCTGCGGCACCGGCGCCTGCGCCGCCCTCGTGGCAGCCGTG
>CAYOHO010000241.1:0-4144 GCA_964403755.1 uncultured Oscillospiraceae bacterium | reverse complement strand
CGAACAACGCCACCGTTCAGGCTGCCGTCCAGGCCGAGCTGCAGGATCTGCTCCTGCGCGAGGCGGTGCCCGGCGGGACGATCCTGCTCTCGCACATTCGTGCGGCGATCTCCGCCGCCGCCGGCGAGACTGACTACGTGCTGCTGTCACCCTCGTCCAATGTGACCAACACCACCGGCGCCATGAGCACCATGGGGACGATCACATGGTCCTGACCGAAACCGACTACCTGAGGCAGCTGCAGGCGCTGCTGCCGCCGGGTCCGGCCTGGCCCAAGGACGACGACGCCACACTGACCCGGCTACTCGGCGCCCTGGCTGCCGAGTTGGCCCGAGTAGATGGCCGCGCCCAGCAGCTGGTGGAAGAAGCGGATCCGCGCACCGTGGCCGAGCTGTTTGCCGATTGGGAGCGCGTCGCCGGCCTGCCGGATGCCTGCGCGCAGGCCTTCGGCGGTGACCAGACCATGGTGCAGCGTCGCGCCGCCCTGGTCGGCCGCCTGACGACCCTCGGCGGGCAGTCGCCGGCCTACTTCATCGGCCTGGCTGCCACGCTCGGCTACGCCATCACGATCACCGAATTCCGGGCGCACTGCGTCAATGACGACGTAGAGCAGCTGCTCTACGACTCCGCCTGGAATTTCGCCTGGCAGGTGAATGCAGCACTCAACACGGTCACCGCCATCACCGTCGATAGCACGGTGGAAGACCCGCTCGCCGCCTGGGGGAATGCCTTGCTGGAGTGCGTTATCAAGCGTCTCAAGCCAGCGCAGACCACCGTAATTTTTAGCTATATCTAAGGAGAAAACATGGATCGCGCTTTCGCATCCGGCAGTTCCGGTAGTGCGCCGTCTGCACCGGCCAGCCCGTCGATCGGCTACCCGACCGCAGGCAATCCCGGGTCCGGCACGCCGGCTACCAAGCCTGGGCCGTACTGGTATCACATGATCACCGAGGAGCTGCGCAAGGTGGTTACGGATGCCGGTCTAACACCCGACCACACCAACCTGACTCAGCTTTCAGCCGCCATTCAAGCGATGGTTGCGAACGGCAATGTCTCTCCATTCGCGGCGCTGCCGTTCCCGACTATTTCCACGTCGACCAACCGGCTCACCGTCACGCCGGCCGCCGTGGTTGGACAAGGTGGGACGGTGTCGATTCCGTCTGGCGTCTATGTGAGTATCTGCGATGCTGTCAATGCCAGCACCGGCCGCAAACGCTCCTATCAGACTCCGGCCTGGACAAGCGGAAGCCTTGCCGTCAGCAGCACCTACTTCCTGCGCTGTAAGGTCATTAGCGGCGTATTAACCTTCTACACCCAGAAGGGAACGGACGCCGACGCTACGCCTGGCACGCTTGTCGGCACCGTGGATGGGGCAAACGGCGGCGGCTTCGACTCGACCTGTCTGGACATGCTGGTCGCTAAGGTGGTCACCGGCACCGCTGGCACAACGCCGACTGTAACGGCGCTGGCAAACTCAGAATGGTTGGTTTCGCGCACCATGGCGTCCGATAGCTTCAATCGGACGACCGGCGGCACCGGCGGCATCGTGCTGAAGCGAGCTACCGCTCTGACGCTCAATTGGGCGCGCACACCGACTGTTTATCAGACCAGAACGGCTTACGGCATTACCGGTTCGGCGAGCAGTCCAGAAGACATGAACGTCATCTATAGCGGCTCGGTTTCTGACGGTTCAGGTTCGCAGACTGCAACTTTCAGCCGGTACGTCTTTGACCCGATTTTCTCCGGCGACTGGAACACAGTCAGCACGGCATATTCGATTGCGTTCCAGACCAACAACCTTGTTGAGGCTTAACCCATGCGAGGCATGTACAAAGAAGACGGGCGTCCTGCCTACACGGTCGAATGCGTGTGCGCTATTCCTGATGGAATGACCGTCGCCGAAGTGCCGGAAGCTCTTCGGAAGTACCCGCTTAACTACCTTCGTTTTTCCGGTGGGGAGGTTCTGGTCGATGTTTCTGACAACCCTGCGGTTCAGTTTGTTAATGGAGAAATCGTGCCGACAGGTGAGGCGGCCAAAGCATCCAAGTGGGACGCCATCAAGGCCGAACGCGACCGCCGAAAGTCCGGTGGCTTGAAGGTCAAGGTCGGCAATGTCTACAAGTGGTTCCATAGCGACGCCGACAGCCGGATTCAGCATCTTGGCTTGAAGGACAAGGCCCGCGATCTGATCGCTGGCGGCGGGACAATGACCGACAAGCTGACCATCCTCGGCCAGACCGTGAAATGGAAGACGATGGACGGGTCGTTCGTCGATATCAGCGCGCAGGTCGCCTTCGACATCGTTGCCGCTGCTGGCGATCTGGACGCACAGCTTTTCGCCGCTGCCGAAACGCATAAGGCAGCGATGGAAGCCAGCGGCGACCCGGCGTCCTACGACTTCTCCACCGGCTGGCCCAAGGTCTTCGGGGAGTAAGCCATGGACAGCATCCGCCTGCTGTTCTCCACCTCGCACCATCCGATGAGCGCGGTGATCCGGGCCTGCACCTGGTCGACGTGGTCGCACGTCGCCCTGGTCGCCGGCCCCTGCGCCATCGAGGCAGTGACGACCGGCGTGCGCAAGGTGCCGGTGCTCGATGCAATGGACCGCGCCAAGCGGGCCGCCGTCGTCGAGCTGCCGTGCCGGGATCCGCGTGCGGTGATCGCCGCCGCCGAGTCCCAGCTCGGCAAGCCCTACGACTTCACCGCCATCGTCGGCCTCGGGTTGCACCGGGACTGGCAGGAGGATGATCGGTGGTTCTGCTCCGAGCTGGTGGCCTGGGCCTTCGAGAAGGCCGGCGAGCCGCTGTTCCGGGCGGAAGTCCTGCGCCGGGTGACTCCGCAGCACCTGTGGATGCTCGCCCCGGCGCCGACACCTCCCGACATCGCATTCTTCACCAACCTGGAAGGCCGCCCCGCGCGGCCTTCTTCATTTTGAGCAGCCGATCCAGAAGGGAGAAAAGAACAATGGCTGAACCAACCAGCAGCGCAGTTTTGGCGGGGGCCACGGCTGCCGGGCTGACCGTCTTCGGTGTGGCGACAGGACTGCACCCGGCAATCTTGCTCGCGGGTCTCGCGGGTGGGCTCTGGGCGCTTTCCTACCAGGATCCAATGCCGGCCTGGAAGCGAGTGGCGATCACCATCATGGCGGCGGTCGTCGCCGGCTATCTTAGCCCGGCCGTTGCTGCCGGTGTCACCTCGATCGGATCTTGGCCGAATGGCCTAAACCGCGACCTGGTGCAGCTGCCGATCGCTGTAGTGATCGGCCTGCTATCCCACCGGGTGCTCGGTCCTGCGTTGCTGAGAATCGCGGCCCAGAAGGCCGAGGAGGTATCCAAATGACCGCCTTGCTTCTCAAGTTCGTCGTGCTGATCGCCGCCGGCATCATCGTCGTGCGCGCCGAGCCGGCACTCAACCGCATGAGCCGCTGCACCCCCTTCATGATCCGCGCCTCGTTCCACCTGCTCACGCTGGGGGCCGCGGCCGAGATCGTCTTCATCCTGTCCGGCGAGGTGCCCTCGTGGCCCACAGCGATCACCACCGTCGGCGTGGCCGCGCTGCTCGTCTGCGAGCGTCGCCTGCGCCTGCTTTGCCCATCCCCGCGGAGGAAACAACCGTCATGAGCACGACCAACGAACCCGCCTGGCTCACCGAGGCGCGCCGGCATCTGGGCGTCGCCGAAGTGCCCGGGCCGAAGCACAGCCCCGTCATCCAGTCCTGGCTGCACAAGCTGCGGGCGTGGTGGATCGACGACGAGACGCCCTGGTGCGGCGTCTTCGTTGCGGCCTGCATGGACACGGTCGGCGTCCCGCTCCCGAAGTACTGGATGCGCGCCAAGGCGTGGGCCGAATGGGGATCGCGCCTGTCCGCGCCGATCCCCGGCTGCATCGTGGTGTTCGAGCGCCAAGGCGGCGGCCACGTCGGCTTCGTCGTCGGCCGCACGGCCAAGGGCCACTTGATGGTGCTGGGCGGCAATCAGGGCAACCGCGTGAGCATCGCCCCCTTCGATCGTGCCCGGGCGGTCGCCTACGTGTGGCCGTCCGAGGCGCCGATGCCGCCGCATTCCGTGCTGGCCGTGATCGACGCCGCCGGCGCTCAACTCTCCACCAACGAGGCTTGACCATGCTGACGAAACTGATCCCTCCGC
>CAYOHO010000240.1:0-4159 GCA_964403755.1 uncultured Oscillospiraceae bacterium | reverse complement strand
CCCTACATCCGCGTGACGATGAACGAGGAGTACCCGAGGATCCTCAAGGCGTTCCATGTCGGAACGGACAGCGCGCAGGGCGCGAGGTACTACGGCCCCTACCTGAGCGGCGACCTGTTCCATGCCATGAGGGCGCTTCGCGACATCTTTCCGGCCAAGACCTGCCAGCGCGTGCTTCCGCGCGACATCGGCAAGGAGCGCCCCTGCCTCAACTACCATATCGGCCGCTGCGTCGGCCCCTGCCGCGGCGATGTCTCGGCCGAGGACTACCGCAAGGTCATGGAGGAGATCTGCCTGTTCCTCGAGGGCAAGTATGATGGCATCCTCCAGGGCCTGCGCCGCCGCATGCAGGCGGCGGCCGAGGACCTGCGCTTCGAGGAGGCGGGCATCCTGCGCGACCGCCTGGCCTCGCTGGAGCGCCTGATGGCCCGCCAGCAGGTGGTTTCAAGCCGCGAGCAGGACAAGGACGTCATCGGCATCGCCTCGAATGAGGTCGAGCATGCCATCCTCAAGCTCGAGGTGCGCGGCGGCCGGCTGATCGGCTCGGGCGCCTTCTTCTTCCCGGAGGATGGCTCGCCGCCGTCCGCTGTGGTTTCCGCCTTCTGCGAGCAGCACTATCCGGACGTCGCGACCGTGCCGCCCAGCCTGCTGCTGCCGATGGCGATCGACGGCCAGGACGAGCTTGCGGGTTTCCTGTCCGCCCTGCGCGGCACGAAAGTGACCCTGCGGGTGCCCCAGCGCGGCGAGGACCACCAGCTGCTCAACATGGCCAGCGCCAACGCCCGCGAGTCGCTGCGCCGCCAGACCCTGGCCGGCCGCGGCGCCAACGACCTGAGCGAAGCGCTGCGCACGCTCGGCGAGCAGCTCGGCATCACCGGCCAGCTGTCGCGCATCGAGTGCTATGACATCTCGCACATCCAGGGCGCCGACCAGGCGGCCAGCCTCGTCGTCTTCGAGGAGGGCCGGCCGCGCCGCAACCTGTATCGCCGCTTCAAGGTCGACGAGATCGAGGGGGCCGATGATCCGGCCGCCCTGGTCGCTGTGCTCAGCCGCCGCCTGGCCCATCTTGGCGACGCCTCGCTCGGCTCCCGGCCTGATCTCCTGCTGCTGGACGGCGGCCGCCTCCAGGTCCAGGCGGTCACCGGACTGCTCGAATCCCTGGGTATCGACATCCCGGTGGCCGGCATCGTCAAGGACGAGCGCCACCGCACACGCGGCCTGGTCCGCCAGGACGGCAGCATCGTCGAGCTGCGCCGCCCCGGCGCCAGCAGGACCCCGCGCGGCAGCCACACCGCCAGCCGCATCGCCGGCCGGATCGGCAAGCCGTCGCCGGACATGGACAGCCGGCTGATCCTGCGTGATGCCGACCGTGACAGCGACTGCGTCACCGGGACCGCTGCCGGCGGGACCGATGCCGGCGAGGCGGGCGAGACCGACATCCAGACCCTGCTCTCCGAAACGGGCGGCATTGCGCCTGAGAACCTGTCGCTGCTCCGCTTCCTGACCGCCATCCAGGACGAGGCACACCGCTTTGCCGGCGAATACCGGGCCAGGCGTTCCTTCAAGCGCCAGACCCGCTATCGTCTCGAGGACATCCCCGGCGTCGGGCCGGCGCGCCGCCGTGCCCTGCTGTCGCACTTCACCTCGGTCAAGGCCATCGCCGAAGCCGACGAGCGCGAGATCGCCGCTGTTCCGGACATCGGCCCGGTGCTGGCCGGTGTCATCCACCGCCATTTCCACGCCGCGGCGGGACCAGATGCCGGGGAGGGCCGCTGACATGTCCCTGTTTGCGCTGTCCGACCCGCACCTGGCGATTGCCTGTGAAAAGCCGATGGACATCTTTGGCTCCCGCTGGCGTGACCACACTGCCCGCCTGGAGGCGAACTGGAAGGAGACAGTCACCGACGAGGATACCGTCGTGGTCGGGGGCGATATCTCCTGGGCCATGCAGCTGCTCGAGGCGCTGCCGGACCTGCTGTTCATCAACGGCCTGCCGGGCCGCAAGATTCTCCTGCGCGGCAACCATGACTACTGGTGGACCTCGGTGCGCAAGCTCGAGCATCTGGCCGAGACCCACCGTCTCGACACGATTTCCTTCCTGCGCAACAACGCCTACCGTGTCGGCCATGACATCGTCTGCGGCACGCGCGGCTGGCTGCTGCCGGAAGATCCGGCGTTCAGCCTCGCCGACCGCAAGATCTTCGACCGCGAGGTCGGCCGCCTGCAGCTGTCGCTCGAGGCCGCCGGCCATCTCCGCGAGGCCGGCGACCGGCTGGTCGTCTGCCTGCACTATCCGCCGATTGGCCGCAGCCAGGCCGGCAACGGGATGACCGGACTGCTTGCGGAAAGCGGCGTCGACCTGTGCATCTACGGCCATATTCACGGCGAATCGGCGGCCAATGGCTTCCAGGGCTGGCGCGACGGCGTCGAATACCGGCTTGCCTCAGCTGATTATCTTGCCTTCAAACCGTTGCGGCTCTAAGGTGAATCGTCATTTCGCCAGTTGCGCGGCATGAAGGCGTGATATATAATCATATGACTGCAGGCGGTAAGCCGCCCGCGAGGCATGCTCTTCGGACCACAAGCGCCTGCGGTGACGCACGGCACTGACTGCGGCGAAGTACGGGACTGCCATCGGCGGTGCATGCGATTGCCTTTGGCGATGCTCGCGACTGCAGTGACGGCCCGGGATGTGCGCCTGCCCCGCGCCGGCCAGTGGCCGATTGCGTGCAGCGCAGGAGAGGACTGGATCAATGCCCAACAGCATGACCGGATATGGCCGCGGCGAGTACGCGGCCGACGACCGCCGCGTGGCCGTCGAGATCAAGTCAGTCAACAACCGCTACGGCGACATCCAGGTCCGGCTGCCCCGCGTCCTGAATGCGCTTGAGAGCCGGATCCGCGACATGGTCACCCTTCGCCTGGCCCGCGGCAAGATCGAGGTCGGTGTCACCTACGCCGACAACCGCCCAGACGCCTACCAGGTCAGCTATGATCTCGGGCTCGCCCGCGCCTATGCCAGGGCCCTGACCGAGATCGCCGACGCCGTCGGCTCGCCGGAAGTGCCCAGCGCCGCGGCGATCGCCCGCTACAGCGACGTCCTGCGCGTCGAGTCTGCCCAGGTCGATCCCGAGGAGATCTGGCAGCTGCTCGAGCGGGCGCTGGTCCAGGCCCTTGACGGCATGGCTGCCATGCGCGCCCAGGAAGGCGAACGCCTGGCGGCGGATATGCTCGGCCGGATCGCCATCCTCGAGGCCGAGCGCGCCGCCATCGCCCTGCGGGCGCCGGATGTTCCCGGCATCTACCGTGAACGGCTCAAGGCCCGGATCGCCGAGCTGCTCGATGAGCGTTCGGCCGCCCTCGTTGACGAGCAGCGCCTGGCTGTTGAAGTTGCCCTGTTTGCCGACCGCGCATCCATCGACGAAGAGCTGGTCCGCCTGGGGAGCCATCTCGAGTCCTTCCGCACCATCCTCGCCGAGCCTGAACCGGCCGGCAAGAAACTCGACTTCCTGGTCCAGGAGATCAACCGGGAAATCAACACCATCGGCTCCAAGGCCAATGACCTGCAGCTTACCGATCGCGTCGTCCGCTTCAAGAGCGAACTCGAGAAGATCCGTGAGCAGGTCCAGAACCTGGAATAGACGGGAAAGGCGGATCCATGGTGACATTTCTGCGCATCGGCTACGGCAACCTGGTCGCCGCCCCGCGTGTGATCGCAATCGTCAGCCCCGACTCCGCGCCGGTCCGCCGCCTCGTGGCGGACGCCCGCGACCGGGCCACCCTGATCGATGCGACCGGGGGCAAGAAGACCCGCGCCGTGCTGATCATGGACAGTGATCATCTGGTCCTGTCGGCGCTGCCGGTCGAAGAGCTCGAAAAAACCCTGCGGGAGGAAACGCATGAGTCCTGACACGTCAACGGCATCAGCGCGCAGAGGCCTGATCGTCTGCGTATCGGGGCCCTCGGGGGTGGGAAAGGGCACCATCATCAGCCGCATCCGCGAAATCTGCCCCAGTATCGCCCACTCGGTCTCCGTGACCACCCGCCTGCCGCGGAACGGCGAGACCGAAGGCGTCTCCTACTACTTCCGCAGCCAGGACGAGTTCCTCGAAATGGTCGGCAGCGGCGAGATCCTCGAGCACGACTGCTACTGCGGCAA
>CAYOHO010000239.1:0-4195 GCA_964403755.1 uncultured Oscillospiraceae bacterium | reverse complement strand
CGCGTCTGGTCGGTCTCCGACTGGGCCCGGAGCAGGATCACCTGGGTCTCTTCGACGACTTGCGCCAGTGCCCAGTCCAGCCGTTCCAGTTCGGCCTTCGGGTCGAGGGCGCGGGTTTCGGGAATGACGATCTCCTGCTTGCTGTAGAGGAAGGCCCGGCCGATGCCGATGCCGGCCGAGACGCCCTGCCCCTTGATCTGTACGCCTGAATTCATGGTTCACCTCTCCTGCTGATGTGGCGGGACCGGCGGGCCGCTGCCGCGCCGTCCGCCTGCCTGGCGGTCACTCGCCGAGGCCGGCCTCGATGAAGGCGACGAGCTGCTTCATGGCTTCCTGCTCATCCTCGCCGTTGGCGGCGAGCTCGATTTCGCTGCCGCACTTGGCGCCGGCGCCGAGGATGCCGATCATGGACTTGGCGTTGAGACGCTTTTCGCCCTTGAGGATCTCGACCGACGACTTGAATGACTGCGCCAGCTTGACGAAGTTGCTCGCCGGGCGGGCGTGCAGGCCGAGCTTGTTGATGATGGTGACCTTCTGAGTGATCATGGGCGGACTCCTTTTCTGAAGAACGCCGGCCAGGTTCGGGAACCATGAAGCCGGCGCATCGTGTTTTCGCTGATGCGGGAGGCCGGCGCGCCAGGACTGTGCCTGGTGCGCCGGCCGCGGACTGTCCTGCCGGCCGCCTGTGGCCGTCCGGGGTCCGGCCCCGCCGCTGATGGAGGCGGCAGGGCCGGGCAGGTCACTTCTTGTCGAGGTTGTTGTCGCGAATCTTCTGCTCGATTTCCTGTTCGGAAAGCAGATTCTTCAGTCCGATCACGACCGTTCCGGCCTGTGCGGCGGAAGCGAACGTGCCGGTCAGCGTCTCCGAGCAGAAGACCACGTCATAGTTCTTCGCCTGGGCCTTGGCCTCACTGATACTGCAGTGATGGATGGTCACGGGGATGTCCAGCTTCTTGAAGATCTTCTCGATCTTCATCTTGATGATCTGGCTCGAGCCCATGCCGCTGCCGCAGGCTGCAATGACTTTCAGCATTTTCGTACTCCTTTCAGCTGACCGGAGGCGATCGTGATCACCTGGCGATCATCGCGGTTGCGAGGTGTCTTACTTGACTGCCTTGGCGAAGCCTTTTTTGGATTCCTTGGCAGCGACGACTTCCTTGTACTTCTCGTAGTCTTCGGCGATCAGGAAGTAGGTGTCCTTGTTCTTGAGGTAGGTCAGCTGCGGGATGGCGAGCAGCAGGACGGCGGCCAGGACGACACCGACATAGCCGGCGTACTTCATCATCAGGCCGATGACGGGCCAGACGGTGTCCCAGTCGAAGTTGCCGTGCCAGCCGCCGAACTTGGCGAGCTGGAACGTGCCGGCCGCGAAGGCGCCGCCGAGGACCTGGATGATGCCGGAGCAGAAGGTGACGATGGCAGCAGCCTTGAAGCCGCCCTTCTTGTTGGCGAAGACGGCGAACGTGGCGTTGTCGAAGAAGACGGGGACGAAGCCGGTGATGATCAGGACGGGGCTCTTGAAGACGATCAGGCCGAGGATGGCGATGAACTGGCCCAGGGCGCCGAAGAGGAAGCCGATGGTGACGGCGTTCGGGCTGCCGAAGCCATAGGTGGCGGCGCAGTCGACGGCCGGCATCGAACCGGGCAGGAGCTTGTTGGCAATACCCTGGAAGGACTCATGCAGCTCGGCGACGAACATGCGGATACCAAGCTGGAGGATGGTCACGTAGACGGCGAAGGAGAAGGACTTGCTGATGATGAAGAAGAAGAAGTCCTGGGTGGCGGCGAAGCTGGTGTCGATCTTGCGCATCATGTCGGGGCCGAGGATGGCGATGATGACGCCGAAGAACACGAACATCAGGGTGGCGGTGGAGACCAGGTTCTCGTTGAAGATGGAGAGGAAGCCCGGGAGCTCGATCTCCTCGAGGGACTTGCTCTTCTTGCCGCTGCGCGACTTGCCCAGCATGGGGGCGATCTTGTCGGTCAGCCAGATGCCGAACATCTGCTGGTGGCCGACGGCGAAGCCGCCGCCGTCGGTGAGGTTCTGGGTGGCCTCGACGGAGAGGTTGGAGGAGACGGCCCAGTAGATGCCGAGGAGCACGCCGAGCATGATCACGACGCCGGTGTCCTGCAGCGACGGGAAGCAGAAGAGGACCAGCCAGAGGGCAGTCGAGGACTGCTGGACCATGATGTGGCCGGTGATGAAGAGCGTGCGGATCTTGGTGACCTTGCGGAGCGCCAGCAGGCCGATGTTGATGATGAAGGCGATCAGCAGGACGACCATCATCAGCGTGAAGGAGCGGCCGGCGGCTTCAACGGCCTTCTGGGCAGCCGCCTGGCCGAAGTACGGGTCGATGACGACGGCGTTGAGGTTGAAGCGGTCCTTGAGGCCGGCGAGGATCGGTCGGAAGTTGCTGACCAGGCCGCCGGAGGCGACGTTCAGGATCATGTAGCCGACGGTGGCCTTGATGAAGCCGGCGAAGGCTTCATAGAGCGGCTTTCTCAGCAGCAGGTAGCCGAGGAAGACGATGAGGCCGACAAAGAATTCAGGCTTCGTGAGGATGTTGTTCTGAAAGAATGTCCAGATCGACAGCAAAAAGCTCATAATTAACCCCCATGTATTGATCTGATTTTGCAGCGAGGTTCTTGGCCGTGGTGGCGGCGGTTGCGGTGCATGACCGGGTGCAGGGTCAGGTGCGGGGATCCATCAGGTTCAGGCGGCGGGACTTGTTCAGCGAACGGCAGCCGGCCGGGCCGGCGCCGGTAGTCAGGGATTCAGGCAGCGGTCGCGGCTACGGGATGTCGGCGACATCCGCGATTGACCTGGCGGCCAGGAGCCGGTCGAAGATGGCCTCGTCGGAGACGAGCTCCACCAGTTCCTGCAGGTTCTTCAGGTGCGCATCATTGTCTATGGATGCGAGAACGAAGAAGAGGCGGGCGTCATGTTCGGGGTCATCGCTGAAGTGGACAGGCTCTTCCGTCTTCATGAAGCTGATGGCCGTCGCGTTCACGCCGGCACCCTCCTGGGCGTGCGGGATGCAGAGGTTGGGCGCGATCACGATATACGGACCCAGCTCCTTGATGTTGTGGATGATCAGGTCGATATAGCTCTGCTCGATCGTACCATCCTTGAGCAGCGGCTGGCAGGCGGCCGTGACGGCCTCCTCCCAGGTGCTGAAACTGTCGTGGAAAATGCAGCGTCCCTTTTCAATGAGCTCTGGAAACATTCAGGCACCTCTTGTCAGAGAATCGAGCGGAACGGAACGTTCGGCTCGTCGGTGAAGCAGTCTTCAAAGCCTCTGCGGTAGTGGTACTGCAGCTTGTCCTTGTCTTCCGGCCAGGTGAACTTGCCGCCGACATCCCAGATGAAGGGCTTGAACTGATAGCCCAGGACATTCTTCTTATAATTATACAGCATCAGGATTTCCAGCGGATCAGCCTTGAAGTTGGTCCAGACATCATAGTGGAAGGGGATGACCACCTTGCACTGGAGCGCCTCGCCCATCCGCAGGATATCGATCGAGGTCATCTTGTCCTGGTTGCCGATCGGGTTCTCACCGTAGGAACCGAGCGCGACATCGATCTGATGGTCCTTGCCATGCTTGGCATAGTAGACGGAGTAGTGCGAGTCGCCGCTGTGGTAGATGTTGCCGGCCGGCGTCTTGATCAGGTAGTTGACGGCCTTGTCATCCATGTCGTTCGGGACGGTGTTGCGGATGTCCTTGTCGGCGGTCACCAGACAGGTGCGGTCGAACGAGTCCAGGACGACGATCTCGATGTCCTTGATCTTGACGACGTCGCCCGGCTTGACGACCTTGCAGCGGCTCTCCGGGACCCCGTCGCTCAGCCAGCGCTTGACGCTCATCAGCGGGCCGATGAACGGCACATCGGCAGCACAGTTCTTGAGCACCGCGGCGGCGAAGAAGGGGTCGATGTGGTCATTGTGGTAGTGGGTCGAAAGGACGGCATCGACGGTGGTGACGGCAAACGGATCATAGACGATCGGCGCGGCCCGGAGGTTGGGCTGGGTCAGGCGGCCACCAGTCATGTTGCGCATCTGGTGGAACTGCTCCATGTACTTGCCCTTCTGGGAACGCTTGCCATTGCCAAACCACAGGTCGATGGCGATGTTGGTGTTGTTCTCTGACTTCACCCAGATACCGGTGCAGCCAATCCACCACATCTTGAAAGTGCC
>CAYOHO010000238.1:0-4195 GCA_964403755.1 uncultured Oscillospiraceae bacterium | reverse complement strand
CGACCGCGTCGACAATGGCGATGATCTCGTCGCTGCTCTTGATGCCGAGGAAACTGCCCAGTGCGAAAATCAGCTCATAGTCGTAGCTGACACTGATCGCCTCGTACTCGTGGCCCTTGTCAAACTCGCGCCGGTACATGCCGATGTGGATGCAGCCGACCGGGCAGCCGGTGCAGGCGACCTTGCGCACCAGGTTCTTCTTGGCGAAGGTTTCGCCGGAGATCTCGTCGCCATGCTCGAATGTGCCGGTCTGGAGATTGAGCGTCGGCAGTGCGCCGGCGGTGTTGAGCGAGGCAATGTTGATCGGCGTTCCGGCATCGTGGTACTTCGACATCAGCTCCGTGGAGGTGCATTTCTTGAAGATCTGCTGGTAGGTCTTGAAATAGCGCGGGGTGTTCTGGATGTGGATGGAGCGGTCGCCGATCACCGACATCGCCTTGAGGTTCTTGCTGCCCATGACGGCGCCCAGGCCGAGCCGGCCGAAATGGCGGTAGGAGTCGACACAGACGCTGGCAAAGGCGACGCCGTTTTCGCCGGCCGGGCCGATGCGGATGATGCTGCGCTTGCCGCCGCCGGTCTCGCGGTCGCGGATGGCCTGGCCGGTGGCTTCGCTGCCGAGGCCCCACATGGCGCGGGCGTCCTTGAGCAGGATGTTGTTGCTTGAGATGTGCAGATAGACCGGCTTCGCGGCGCGGCCCTGCAGGACAACGGCGTCATAGCCGGCCATGAGCAGTGTCATGGCCAGGCGGCCGCCGGCATAGGACTCGCCAAGCTCATTGGTCAGGGGCGAGCGGAACATGGCGACCGTCTTGGTCAGCACCGGGAATACCCAGGTGCCGGCGCCGATCGCGAAGACGATTGGCTGGTCGGGATGCAGCGCGTCGAGCTCAGGGCGCATCGTCTCCTCCAGCAGCTTGCTGGCGATACCGACGCCGCCGAGGTAATTGATCAGGTCCGTGCGCTGGTCAATGCGGATCTTTCCGGTTGTCAGGTCGACATTCAGCACCCGGATGAAGCGTTCGTTGATCACGGTGCGGTCACCTCCTCCATCTGCAGGCACTGGTGGGGACAGAAACGGGCACATGAGCCGCAATGGCGGCAGATGATCGGCTTGTTGGTCTCCTCGTCAAAGAAGACGGACTGCATGATGCAGGCGTCGACGCAGCGCCGGCAGCCGATGCATTTCTCCGGGGCAAGCAGCACGCCGCCGCCTTCGCGCTTGCTCAGCGCACCGCTCGGGCAGGCTTCCATGCAGGCCGGATCCTTGCAGGCGATGCAGACGATGGCAACAAACTTGCTGGTCATACCGCCGCTCGTGCGCACCTTGATGGCGCTCTTGGTCAGTGAATGGTTCTGGCGGTTGACGATCGAGCAGATGTTCATGCAGGTGAAACAGCCAATGCACTTGTTCATTTCCCGGGCCTTGAGGACTTTCGGCATATGGATCAGCTCGCTTCCGTAAACGTTTTAGGCTCCCGCCTATTATAAAATCGCCCGTACGAAAAGACAACATTCATGCAGGAAATCGTCATTTGTCTTGCATCATGTCAATACAAGCTGATGTTTTTTGGACATATTGACTGTCGCTCGGCTGTTTTTCTGAAAGCGAAACCGGAAATATCGGCAAGGTTTGCGGATCGAACCCGGATCAGGCTGAATGATGTCAGCGCCAGCCGTCCGGTTCAGTCCAGCGGTACTTGCCCTTGAGTTCAACAAAGGCGACCCGCTCGATCCGTTCCTCGCGGACCGTTCCATCCGGGCTGCGGCTGATGCGATAGAGAATCTGGTCGCCAGGCAGCCCGATCGGCGCCACCATGCAGCCGCCGGGGGCCAGCTGGGCAATCAGGTCGTGCGGCATGGTGCCGGCTGCAGCCGTCACCATGATGCGGTCGAACGGGGCCTCCTCCGGCCAGCCGCTGCTGCCGTCGCCAACCCGGTAGTGGATATTGTGCCAGCCCAGGCCGGCGAGCCGCCGTTCGGCCTCATGCGCCAGTTCGGGGATCAGCTCGATCGTGTAGACTTCGGCGGCAAACTGGGCCAGGAAGGCTGTCTGGTAGCCGGAACCGGTGCCGATCTCAAGCACGCGGCTGTCCGGTTCGGGCGCAAGCAGGCGCGTCATCTCCACCACCAGCGTTGGCTGCGAGATGGTCTGGCCGAAGCCGATCGGCAGCGGCTGGTCGATCGGCGCCAGGGACTTGATCGAGCCGGCGAGGAAAGCCCGCCGGTCGAGGCTGTGGAAGAAGCGGAACAGGGCCTCCTCATCCATGACTGACACCTCCTTTCACCGCTCGTCGTCAGCCGGCACGGGATGCCGGCCGCCGGGCACCCGTTGCCGGGCGCCGGTCACCGGCGCAGCGGATGCCCATTCGCCGGCTAGCGGCTGCGGAACTGGCCAAGAAGGCCGCTGACATCATCCAAGAAATTGCCGTCACCGTCGGCGTCAAGCTTGCCCAGCAGGCTGGACAGGCCGCAGGCGCCACCGCCGCCCAGCAGATCGCCGAGCTTCGGCAGCAGGCTGGCCAGCCCGCCGGCATCGAGTCCTTCCGCCTTCTTCTGGCGGCCGAGGGCGCCCATGACCAGCGGTGCCAGCTGGGACAGGAGGCCGCTGACCTGACCGGCATCCAGGCCGGTCTTGCGGGCAAGGCTGCTTTCCACCCGGCCCTGTTCACCGCCCAGCACGTGGCTGAGGATCTTGTTGCCGTCCGTACGGTCGACCTGGCCGAGAAATCCGCCGACGTCATCAACCGCATCGTCCTGATGCTGGTCGAGGGCGCTGGCCAGGGCTTCCGCCCCTTCCGGCGTCTGGCTGTTGTCGGACATGCCGCCGAGCAGGGCCGGCAGTCCAAGTTCTGTCAGCTGGCGCACCTGTTCAGGGGCCGCACCGACGGTCTGCCCCAGTCTGGCCAGGATGTCGGGGCTGTTCAGCTGTTCCTTGACGAGATTGACGAGATCCATGGGCGCCCTCCTTGCGGGATGCCGCGGCAGCGGTCCTTTGCCGCCGGGCGCGGCGGTCCGTCTGTTCCCTGCCAGCCGTCAGGGCCGGCTTCCCTGCCAGCCGTCACAGCCGGCTTCCCTGCCAGCCATCAGGGCCGGCGACAGTCAGGCATTCAGGGCTGGTAGCTCCAGCCGGCGTCTGTCAGGCATTCAGGGCTGGTAGCTCCAGCCGGCGTCTGTCAGGCATTCAGGGCTGGTAGCTCCAGCCGGCGTCACCGTGATAGATCATGAGGCGGCCCATGCCGCCGTCGGCCGTGAAGTTCTGGCCGGTGATGAAGCCGCTCTCGCTGCTGCAGAGAAAAAGGGCCAGCGCGGCAATGTCGGCCGGCGTGCCGATCCGCTTCACCGGATGCTGCTCGCGGTCGGCGGCAGTCCACTCGCCATCGGTGGTGTCGATCCAGCCAGGTGCAATCGAGTTGACACGCACCCGGCCAGCCAGGCTGACAGCCAGGGCGTGGGTCAGAGCCGTGATGCCGCCCTTGGCTGCGGTGTAGCTTTCGGTGTCGGCCTGGGACTGGAAGGCCCGGGTGGAGGAGATGTTGACGATGGCCGCCTGCGCCGTGAACAGCGGCAGGCAAAGCTGGGCCAGTCGATAGGGCGCCAGAACCCCGACCCGCTGTACATAGAGGAAGTCCTCCGGCGTGCAGCCGGACAGGATGCCCTTGCGGGAGAGCATGGCGTTGTTGACCAGGCAGTCGACCCGGCCAAGGCGAGCCTCGACTTCGTGGACAAACGCCACCAGTTCGGCATCATCAGCGATGTCGCCGGCATGGAAAAGGTCGCATGGCAGGTTCGCTGGATGGCGGTCGATCACCGCCACGCGGGCGCCTTCCCTGCGGAACGCCTCGGTCAGGCAGCGGCCGATGCCGCTGACCCCGCCCGTGACGATGGCTACCCGGTCCTGGAAGCGGCCGCGGGCACCCGGCGCTGACTCGGTCTCGATACGGGCTGCCAGCACGGGCGGCATCGCCAGGCCGGCCGGCGCATCTGGAATCTCCTGGGTCAGGTCCGGTTCGCGGATATCAGGCTTAATCATCCCGATCGCCTCCTTCTGGCTGCCTCTGGCCGCAAGTGGGGCAATATACGTGGTCGGGCGCCAGCAGGCGGCCGCAGTTCCGGCAGGTCCGCCTGCCCGGCTGTTCCTGTCATCCGGCAGCGCCGGGCGATCGGTTCTACTTGATGAAGTGCACGTGCTGGATGA
>CAYOHO010000237.1:0-4209 GCA_964403755.1 uncultured Oscillospiraceae bacterium | reverse complement strand
ACTTCACCATGCCGACGACCCAGGCCGGCGGCATGGCGATCAAGACCTACTACAAGGAAAAGTACAATATCGACATCCCTGACAAGCGCATGTTCGGCTACGCCGAGGACGAGAAGAACTTCGGGCCGATGGTTGCCGCGGTCATGGCCTCCGGCGCTGACGGCATCCTCTCCTTCTCCAATGAGAACCCGCACGCCCTGCTGTCTGTTGCTATCGCCGATGCCGGCTGCACCCTGCCCCGCGTCGCCAGCTCCACTGTCACCTCCAGCGTCGTCATGAAGAACGCCGGCAAGGCAGCCAACGGCTGGGTCGCCGTCGCCGACTGGTCCGCCTACCTGAGCAACCCGGCCTCCAAGAAGTTCCAGGATGCCTATGCTGCCAAGTACAAGCATGACACCGAGCGCCCCTCCGCTTCCTCTTATGACTCCGTCTATCTGATCAAGCTCGCCTGCGAAGCCGCCAAGTCGACAACCGATCTCGCTGCCATCAACAAAGGCTTCGAGGCGATCAAGGACTACAAGGGTGTGCTCGGCGACATGAGCTTCCAGCCCGACCATGGCTTCCTGAACTCGATCTTCATCGTCAAGATCACCGACCAGAAGGCCATGCTGCTCGACACCGTCAAGTACCGCTAAGCCCAGCCGTTCCGGCCGCCCTGCGCACCGGCCGCCCAGCCGGTGCGCAGGGCATTCCAGCCCGGGCACCTGCCCTGGCCCAGCCTTCTGCCGTCGATCGGGATTCCGTACGGAGATTGTAAAGAGAGGCGAATTGCTTGAGTACGAATGTCTTGATTACTGTCCTATTGAATGGCGTCGCGATGGGCATGGTGTATGCGCTGATCGCAATGGGCGTCATCCTCCTCGTCCGGGCCATCGGCGTGTTGAACTTTGCCCATGGCGACCTGCTGATGCTCGGTGCCTACGTCACCTATTCCTTCACCGTTGACATGAAAATGCCGCTCTGGATGATGGCCATCGTGTCCTTCCTGGCCTTTGCCGCCATCGCGCTGATCTTCATGTACTCCATCTACTGGCCGCTGCGCAACGCATCCTACCCCGCGGCCATCATCATCGCCACCATGGGCGCTTCCATCGTCATCAAGGAAGTCGCCATGATGATCTGGGGCAGCCTGCCGCTGCGCATGCCGCCCCTGCTGCAGAATCCGGATACCGGCGGCGGCCTGCTGCTCAAGCTGGGCGGCGTCAACCTCCAGTGGCAGCTGATCCTGACCGCTCTCATCGGTGCCGTGGCCATCGGATTCGTCTTCTTTGTCTTTGAGCGCCTGTATGCCGGCAAGCTGATGCAGGCCGCGTCGCAGGACAAGTATGTTGCCGAGCTGATGGGCATCCCGACCATCGTCACCACGGCCGCAACCTACATCATCTCGATCACCCTGGCTGGCATCGGCGGCTTCATGGTCGCCCCCAGCTTCACCGTAACCGTTACCCTTGGCAGCCTGCTGCTGCGTGCCTTCGCCGGTGTCATCATCGGCGGCCTGGGCAACATCAAGGGCGCCATCATCGGTTCGCTCCTGGTTGGTCTGGTTGAAGCTGCCGCATCCGTGCAGCTGCCGACCTACAAGGATGCCGTCGTCTTCATCATGCTCCTGGTCTTCCTCGTCATCCGGCCGCAAGGTCTGTTCGGCGAAAAGATCAAGGACAAGGCATAAGAGAGGGGATGAACAGAATGGGCTCCATAATGAAAAACCTCAAGCTTTCAACCCTGCTCATCGCCGTCACGGCCATCCTCTTCGTCGTCATCGTGCCGATGGTGTTCTCGGGCTACTCCCTCATGGTCTTCAATAACTCCCTGATCTATGGCATCATCGTGTTCGGCATCTCGATCATGCTGGGCATGGGCGGCCAGCTCTCCTTCGCCGGCCTCGCCTTCATGGGCTTCGGCGGCTACTTTGTGGCCAACGTCACCACCGGGCGCCTCGGCTTCACGCTGCCCCCGTTCCTTGCACTCGTCCTGGCCCCCCTCTTTACGGCGGTCCTCGCCTACGGGCTCGGCCTGATCCTTCTGAAGCTGAAGGGCACCTACTTCACCTTCTCGACCATCGCCCTGGTTCAGGTGGCCTACTCGTTCTTCAACAACTACCGGCCCCTGTTCGGCGGCCCGGACGGCATCTCCGCCATCCCGTCGCTGTCCGTGCTCGGCTACACGTTCCCCAACAAGGACTACCGGCCATGGTTCTTCCTGCTGGTCACCATCATCGCCATCCTGGCGCTCGTGGTCGAACGGATCCGCCGGACCGGGTTCGGCCGCTCCCTCGCCTCGGTCCGTGACAACGAGACGGCGGCCCTGACCCTCGGCGTCGACGTCTACATGACCAAGGTCAAGGCCTTCGCCCTGGCCGGCCTCCTCGGCGGTCTTGCCGGCGCCCTCTACGTCCAGATGGGCAACTTCATCTCCTCCGACCTCTTCGCCTACAGCAACGCCACCCAGTTCATCATCATGGCCATGGTCGGCGGCATCAACAGCACGTTCGGCAGCGTCGTCGGCTCGGTCCTGATCACCATCCTGCCCGAAGTCTTCCGCTCACTGGAGAAGCTGCTGCAGCTGATCTATGGCCTGGTCGTCATTCTCATGATGGTGTTCATGCCCATGGGTCTCGGCGGACTGGCCAACCAACTCTTCAAGAACCAGAGACGCAAGAAGAAGGCAGCCGCGAGCAAGACTCCGGCAGAAGGGCGGTGACGACATGGAAACCCTCCTCAGACTCGACCATGTCGACAAGCATTTCGGCGGTCTGCACGTCACAGGCGATGTCTCATTCGACGTCAAGGCTGGCCAAGTCACTGGACTGATCGGCCCGAACGGCGCCGGCAAGTCCACGCTGATGAACCTGATCAGTGGCATTTACGTCCAGGACTCCGGGAAGATCTTCTTCCAGGACAAGGACATCTCCAATGTCGCACCGCAGACTCGCTCCCGCATGGGCATCGGCCGCACCTTCCAGACGCCGCGCTTCCTCCAGCGCTCCAACATCCGCGACAACCTGCTGCTGGGCGCCGACCTGCATCTGCAGAAGAGCTTCATGAAAAGCTTCTTCTCAAAGGAGGACACTGACTTCGAGAAGGACCTGCACCGCTATCTCAAGATCGTCGGCTTCGAGGTCGACATGGAGGCCGAGATCAGCTCGCTGACCTATGGCCAGCAGAAGCTGCTTGAGATCATCCGCTCGCTGCTCGGCCGCCCAAAGGTCATCCTCGTCGACGAGCCGGCCGCCGGCCTCAACAACAAGGAGATCGAGGATGCGATCACGCTCCTGAACCTCGCGGCCAAGGAACTCGGCATCGCCATCCTGCTCATCGAGCATTCGATGGACATGATCATGAACATCTGCAAGGACATCGTTGTCATCAATTTCGGCAAAGTGATCGCCATCGGCCGTCCCGATGAGATCGCGATCAATGACGACGTCGTCACCGCATATCTGGGGAGGGAGACAGATGATTAAGATCCGTGATCTCCACGCCTATTACGGTCCGATCGAGGCCCTGAAGGGTGTTGACATCGAAATCAAGCAGCAGAAGATCACCGCCCTGATCGGCAGCAATGGAGCCGGCAAGAGCTCCCTGCTCAAGGCGATCTCAGGCATGATCCACCGCACCGGCTCGATCATGGTCGAAGATGAGACCGAGATCGTTGGCCTGAGCCCGAACGCCATCGCCCGCATGGGCATCGTGCATGTCCCCGAGGGGCGCCACATCTACCCCGGCCTGACCGTCGAGGAGAACCTGGCGACCGGCGCCGTCAACTGGCGTGGTTTCTTCGGCCGTCAGTCCTACAAGACGGAGATGGAGGAAGTGTTCGAGCTGTTCCCCCGCCTCAAGGAAAGGCGCACCCAGCTGGGCTGGAGTCTTTCCGGCGGCGAGCAGCAGATGCTGGCGATCGGCCGCGGCATCATGGCCCGCCCGCGCGTGCTGATGCTCGATGAGCCCTCGATGGGCCTGGCGCCGCTGGTCGTGGCCGAGCTGTTCGAGAAGATCATCGAGATCAACAGGCGGCTCGAGGTGCCGATGCTGCTCGTCGAGCAGAACGCCCGCCTGGTCCTCAAGATCTCAGACTACGCCTATGTGCTCGACCATGGCCATATCAACTTCCATGGCCCATCTTCGTCCCTGCGCACCGATCCGAAAGTCGTCGAGGCTTACCTTGGCAAGCTGAGCCGGAGAAAACCGCAGGAAGCAACCTGAGGCGCCC
>CAYOHO010000236.1:0-4246 GCA_964403755.1 uncultured Oscillospiraceae bacterium | reverse complement strand
TCACGGACGAGGAATAGGCCGGCTGCCCGGCGCAGCATGCAGCTGTGCGGTGGCATTCGTCAGCAGCTGCCGCTCATATGGGCGGGTGAATCACAAGAAAGCAAAAGCGGCGCCGGTGGCGCCGCTTTTCATTTGCAGACATGTCGGAAGCCAGTCCGTCAGGAGCCGGCCGAATGGTTCAGTCGAGGGCGATGCCGGGATCATTGCCGGCCCGGGAGACGATCTCGCCGACTCCGTTGATGATGATTGCCGGCCGGTAGGGAAACGTCTTGACGGTCCCGATGTCACTGACGCCTGAGAGCACGAGGACGGTGTCGATCTCCGATTCAATGCCGGCGACGATGTCGGTGTCCATGCGGTCGCCGATGATGACGCATTCGCTGCGCTGGACGCCCAGCAGCTTGAGGCCGGTCCGCATCATCAGCGGGTTCGGCTTGCCGATGAAATAGGCGCGTTTACCGGTGACGATCTCGATCGGCGAGACCAGAGCGCCGCAGCCGGGAACGGTGCCGCGCTCGGAGGGTCCGCTGATGTCCGGATTGGTCCCGATCAGGCGCGCCCCCTCGAGCACCAGGTTGATCGCCCGGCGGACCGAGTCATAGCCATAGTTGCGCGTCTCGCCGATGATCACATAGTCGGGCCGCGTATCGCTGAATACGATGCCGGCATCATGCAGGGCGCCCATCAGGCCGGTATCGCCAATGACATAGGCCGAGCAGCCTGGCGACTGGCTGGCAATGAAGTCAGCCGTGGCCAGGGCACTGGTGTAGAAGTGGGTCTCGTCGACTTCCAGCCCCATGTCATGGAGCTTGCGGCTCAGTTCCGTCGGCGACTTCTCGCTGCTGTTGGTCAGGAACAGAAACGGCTTACCGGTCTGCTGCAGCCAGCTGACAAACTCGGTCACGCCAGGCAGGATGCGGCGGCCATGGTAGATCACGCCGTCCATGTCGCAGATGAAGCCGCGCTTGGCGCGGACAGCTTCCATCAGGGGTCCGTTGGTGCTGCGCATGTTCCCTCCCGTTCCGCCGCGGCCTCCAGGCTGCCGGCCGGCCTTTTCCGTTTCTGGCTGGAAGCTCCCGCCCGGCTTGACGACTCGAAGGTCCGCTGGAATCCAGGACTCACGACTCGAAGGTCCGCGGATATCCGGGCCTCAGGACTCGAAGGTCCGCTGGAATCCAGGCATGAGGTCATTGAGGTCCGGGTAGCTGCCGGTGAAGCAGGCGTCACAGAAGCCGCAGGCTGGATTCTCCGGATTGGCCGTCTCTCCCAGCAGGCCGGCCAGGCTGTCGGTCTGCAGGAAGCCAAGCGAATCGGCCCCGATCTGCTCGCGGATCTCGTCAATGGTGTGGTTCTGGGCGGTCAGTTCCTCGCGCGAGGGGATGTCGGTTCCATAATAGCAAGGCCACAGGAACGGCGGCGCACTGATGCGGACGTGGACCTCAAGGGCTCCGGCCGACTTGAGCAGGCGCACGATATGCGCGCTCGTCGTGCCGCGGACGATCGAGTCGTCAACCATGACGATCCGCTTGCCGCTGACCGTGCTGTGGATCGGGTTGAGCTTGATGCGCACGCCGGTCTCGCGCTGCGACTGCTGCGGGCGGATGAACGTCCGGCCGACATAGTTGTTCTTGACGAAGCCGCGGGCAAGCGGAATGCCGGACTCGAGGGCATATCCAGCCGCCGCATCGAGGCCGGAGTCCGGCACGCCGATGACCAGGTCAGCATCGACCGGGTATTCACGGGCCAGTTGGCGTCCGGCAGTGATTCGGGCGTCATGCACGCCGCGGCCGTCGATGGTGCTGTCCGCCCGGGCGAAATAGATGTACTCGAAGATGCAGAGCCGGCGGACGCCCGCCACATGCGTGCGGATGCTGCGCACGCCATGGCGGTCGGCGATGACCACCTCACCCGGCTCGACATCGCGCACGAACTCGGCGCCAATGGTGTCGAGCGCGCAGGTCTCGGAGGCGAACACGGTCGCATCGCCCAGCCGTCCGATGCACAGCGGGCGATAGCCCAGCGGGTCACGCACGGCCATCAGCTTCTTCGGGCTCATGACCAGCAGGCTGTAGGCGCCGGACAGATACGGCATCGCCGCGACGATCGCCGACTCGACATTGGGGGTGCGTGCCCGTTCCCGGGCGATCAGATAGGCGATGATTTCAGAATCGATGGTGGTCTGGAAAATGGCGCCCTGCTTCGAAAGCTGATCGCGCAGCTCCTCTGTGTTCCGCAGGTTGCCATTGTGGGCAAAGGCGAGCGTCCCCTTGACGTAGCGGGTGACCAGCGGCTGCGCATTCTCGCGCACGCTGCCGCCGGTCGTCGAGTAGCGGACGTGGCCAAGGGCAATATTGCCCGGCAGGCGGTCGATGACATCAGCGGAGAAGACGTCGGGCACCAGGCCCATGTCCTTGTGCAGCGTCACTTCGCCGTCCCGATTAGCGGCAATGCCGCAGCTTTCCTGGTCCCGGTGCTGCAGGGCAAAAAGCCCGTAATAGACGTTCTGCGCCACATCCTTGCCCGATCGGTCAAAGATGCCGAAAACGCCACATTCCTCGTGTAGCAAGATAGCCTCCTTCTGCCTGGTGTCCCGTGGGCAGACACGGAAGTCGGCGCCAGGCGATCCACGCCCAAGCCTCAACAGGAGAATTATAGAAAGCGACACAAGGTCTGTCAACCGAACACTGTCCTGAGGTCTGAATGGGGGCTGAATGGTGCCTGACTGGGGTTTGATTGGGGTCTGACGGGAGCCTGACCGGGGTCTTGCCGGGGGCTGACTGGCTATGGCAGCTCAGCCTTCGCTGCGGGCATCGGATTCACAGGCCTGTCGGAGGATCTCCTCGACCTGCTCGCGGGTGACGGCGCCTTCATGCACCTTTTCATCGCCGATGTAGAACGTGGGCACGTAATAATAGTCGTGCCGTCTGGCTTCCTCAGCCTGCTCACGCTCATCGATCGTCTCGATTTCCAGGGCGTTGAAATCGGGATTAGCGGCCCTCAGCTCGTCCACGTACTGCAGGGCGCGGCGGCAATAGCCGCAATAGGTCAGCTTGAAGATCCGGACGCATTTCTTGTCCATTGGCATTCCTCCCTGTCCGGCAAAGCTGCTCATTCACTGAAGGCACTGCCCGCAGCCCAGCTGACCGGTCCTGGCTTCAATTATAAGCAGAACCAGGTGACCTTGTCATTTCACCTGTTACGGCCTGACGAGCACTCGATCAATGCTTGCATTGGACTGGACGACTGCTAGAATGAAAGTCGGCTGGCTTCAAGCCTTTCCAGCCAGTAGACGAAGCCCGACAGCCCGATGGTCGGGAACGCCGACGGCACAGGTTCTTGGATTCAGGCGCATCCGGCTGCCAGCCACCGGATGCGGGAAAAAGGAGCAATGCAGATGGGAACGATCCCGAACCGTGAACAGGCACTCGCCATCTTCCGCAAGTACAATGACAACGAGGCTCTGATCCGACATGCACTGGCCGTGGAAGGCGTCATGCGCCATTTCGCCACGCTCTATCCCGGTTCCGACACCGAGCTCTGGGGCGTGGTCGGCATCCTGCACGACATCGACTACGCCATGTACCCGGAGCAGCACTGCCAGAAGGCACCGGAACTGCTGCGCGCCGATGGCATCGATGAAAGCGTGATCCGCGCGGTTGTCAGCCATGGCTACGGCATCTGCAGCGACGTCTGCCCGGAATCCGACATGGAGAAGGTCCTCTACACGATCGATGAGCTGACCGGACTGATCAACGCTGCCGCCCTGATGCGTCCGAACCGCAGCGTGCTGGACATGGAGCTCAAGTCGCTGAAGAAGAAGTTCAAGACCCCCTCCTTTGCCGCCGGTGTCGACCGGGATGTCGTCACGCGCGGCGCCGAGATGCTCGGCATGGACCTGGACGCCGTGCTCAGCGAGGCACTTGAAGGCATGAAAACAATCGCCCCGGCGCTCGGCCTCGACGGCAACGCCGGCTGACCATCCCCGACAAGCCAGTATCTTCTGAATCGCATCTGTTCATCCGGCATCCGGAAGCGCCCCGTCAGACCAGAACCGGCTGCCGGTTTTGGCGCGTCCAAAACTTCTACTTATTTCACAAAAAGTAACCGCTTAGTTAGGAAGCCGATTTCATGGAAATGTAACATAATGTTTCTACAAAGCGGTATAATAAAGGCAAGTCATAAAGACTTGCTGCATGTACCCGCTACCCGGCTGACAGCCAATGTGCGCAGACACTCAACTGCACCA
>CAYOHO010000235.1:0-4262 GCA_964403755.1 uncultured Oscillospiraceae bacterium | reverse complement strand
GAAGTTGCCAGATGCTGACAGTTTGGCCGGCTGCGGCCGTGGCTTCAAACCCGGACAAGGCCGACAAAAGGCCGCCGATGCCGGGACGGCACCGGCGGCGCCGGGTCAGGGGCAATTGCATGGGAACCAGATTCGGGGCGGCCGGTCGCGGGCAGGTACGTCCGGGACGGCGGGTTCAGAGGCGGCCGGCGCTGGGCAGGATATAGCTCTCGATGGCGATGGCAACGCCGTCATCGGTGCAGTTCGGCGCGATGATGTCAGCGACGGCGCGGGCGGCCGGGGTCGCCTCGCCCATGGCAAAGCCGGTGCCGGCCATGGCGATCATGCTGGCATCGTTGTCGTGGTCGCCGAAAGCGGCGACATTCTCGAGGCTGACACCGAGGATGCGGGCCAGCTGGGCCATGCCGGTTCCCTTGGAGACGTCCGGCGCCATGATGTCGAGCGCCTCGGACATGGAGGCGATCACGGTTGCCTGGTGCCGTGCGGCGATGGCCTCAATGCGCTCCTTGCCTTCTTGCGTGCCAAACAGGGCGAGAATCTTCACGAGCCCGTTCCGGGCCGCCTCGAGGATATGCGGCTTGTCCAGCGTCGCGATCCGGATCAGCTGGCTGCCTTCCCGGGCTGCATTCTCGTTGTACAGGTGAATGACCTGGATCTTGCGGCTGTACGCCGGGCAGTAGATGCGGTCACGCGTGTAGCAGAGGAAGTCCAGGCCATTGGTCAGCATATGGTCGAGGATGTCAAGGGCGAGCGCCTCGCTCATCGGCTCACGGTAGACATCCTTCTGTGTGTGGTGGTCGTAGATGACGGCACCGTTGCAGGCAATGACCGGCAAGGTGACGTCAAGCTGCTCGGCAAACATGCGCATGTGCTGCTCGGTGCGGCCGCTGGCCAGGGTGAAGCCGATGCCGGCGGCGCGCAGGCTTTCCAGTGCCTGGCGGTTGCGCGGCGAGATGAACTGGCCGGGGTTCAGCAGGGTTCCGTCCAGGTCGAAGACAACCAGCCGGACCGGGTGGTGCGGCTGGTGCCGGACCGTCATGCGATTGCCGGATGCATGCAGGTAGTCGCCCTTGCAGCCGGCAGCTCCGCCAGCCGGCGCGGCGCCGGAGGCAGAGGCGGCTTCTGGGGCGGCCATCGCCTGCGGCTTGGTCTCGGATTGCTTTTCGTGGCTCATTTCAGACCTCCAGTGCGGGTATCTTCGCCGATCGGCTCAAGCGAGAGGACGTGCCGGCTATGCGGCAGCGCGGTCAGACGGTAAGCGACCGCCGGCAGCGGCTTGACCTGAAAGCGATTGTAATAGTAGGTGCTGCTGCCGATATCCAGGGTGAGCCAGCCAATCTGCTGCGTCTCGAGCCGGACCTCCTGCACATACAGCTTGTCGGAGAGCAGGGATACCAGGTCCTGCAGGCGGGGGGCCGTATAGTTGATCGTGAACAGGACGAGGCCGATGCTCAGAAAAACAGGCGCCAGATAGCTCACGGGCCGCTTGTTGCGCCGGCTGCTGTTGCGGTCGAGGCTCCGGCTGAACGCATAGTAGATGGCGATCACGCCGAAGATGCCGATAAATAGGCTGACGAGGTAAAGCAGCATCGGCCCTCCTGAGCCTGGCAACGGCAGGCGGGCGGCTTTCTGCCGCCGGCTCCGGCCGCCTGGTGCGACTGGTTCCCGTTTCCAGAAACATTATAGCCGATGCCCGCCCCCCTGAACACCCTCGCGCAGACTTGCAGTCCATTCCGGGTTTTTCGATGGTTTTGGGTTGACAAGCCTGTAAAGGCGTGTAAAATGTTAACCGAGACTAACTTTTTGACTGACCCGGGCATCACTTGATGCCGATCCAGAAAGGGACCTGACATGCTTGCTTCCTTGAACCAGCTGAAACCCGGCGAGTCCGGCACCATCCGCAGCATTTCCGGCAGCGGCAGCCTGCGCCAGCGCCTGACGGCGATGGGCGTGACCCCCGGCGCCTGCCTCACGGTCCGTAAGCTGGCACCGCTCGGCGATCCCATGGAGATCCGGATCCGCAACTACGCGCTGGTGATCCGCCAGAAGGATGCACAGGACATCCTCGTGGAACGGTCCGCCTGCCACGCCTGCGAGGTCCGCTCATGAGCCTGACTATCGCCCTGACCGGCAACCCCAACAGCGGCAAGACGACCCTCTTCAACCGCCTGACCGGCACCCGCCAGACGACCGGCAACTGGCCCGGCGTCACCGTGGAGAAGAAGACCGGCTTCGTGCTTGACAGCCGCGAGGGCATCCTGGCTGTTGACCTGCCCGGTATCTATTCGCTGTCGCCCTATTCGCTCGAGGAAGTGGTCACGCGCAACTACATCGCCCACGATCGTCCCGATGTTGTCGTCAACGTGCTTGATGCCACGAATCTGGAGCGCAACCTCTACCTGACCCTGCAGCTGAAGAAGCTCGGCCGGCCGATGGTTCTCGCCCTCAACATGATGGACGAGATCCGCAGCAATGGCGACTGCATCGACATCGCCAGGCTGTCACAGCTGATCGGCGCGCCGGTCGTCCCCGTCTCCGCCAAGCGCGGCGAGGGCATCCTTGACCTGGTTGATGCCGTCCGCGGCGCAGCCGATGCCGCTGCGGCCAATGCCGGGCCAGCCGGATCCGGAACAGCCGCGAGCAAGTCTGCCGCGAGCCAGTCTGCCGCCGTCCCGGTCTTCCATCAGCACGATGACTCGAGCGGAAACGGGACGCAGCCTGCCAATGCCGCCGAGCTGATAGCCGCCTTCGACGCTGAGACCGAGGCCGAGACAGCCGAGCTCTACGCACAGGCGGCCGCGATCAGCGCGGCGGTCCTGACCGCCGGCCGGCGCCCGGGCGCCCTCACCCGCTCCGACCGGATCGACCGCATCCTGACCAACCGCTTCCTGGCGCTCCCGATCTTCCTCGGCACGCTGTTTCTGGTCTTCCAGATCACGTTTCACGAGCGTCTGGGCGGCCAGCTGACCACCTGGCTGGACGAGCTGTTCACCGGGCCGGTGCGCGCCGCCCTGGAGGCCTTCCTCGATGCGGCCCGTGCGCCGGACTGGATCGATTCGCTGTTTCTCGATGGCGTGCTGGCCGGCGTCGGCGGCATGCTCACCTTCCTGCCCCAGATCGCACTGCTCTTCCTCTTCCTGTCCATCCTCGAGGACTCCGGCTACATGGCGCGCGCCGCCTTCATCGTCGACCGGCTGTTCCAGAAGCTCGGCCTGTCCGGGCGCAGCTTCATCCCGATGCTCATGGGCTTCGGCTGCACGGTGCCGGCGATCATGGCAGCCCGCACGCTGGAGAACGAGCGCGACCGACGGCTCACGATCATGATCACGCCCTTCATGTCCTGCGGTGCGCGCATGCCGGTCTACGCCCTCTTTGCCGGCGCCTACTTCGCGACCAACAAGGGCCTGATCACGTTTTCGATGTACCTGATCGGCGTGGCCGTCGCGGTTCTCTCGGCCTTCGTGCTCAGCCGGACCGTCCTGCGCGGCGGCGAAGCGGCTTTCGTGATCGAACTGCCGCCCTACCGCCTGCCCGACGCCAAGTCGCTTTTCCTGCATGTCTACGACCGGGTACGCGACTTTGTCGTCCGTGCCGGCACCGTGATCTTCGCGATGACCATGGTTGTCTGGGCGCTGCAGCATTTCAGCTTCCGGCTGCAGCCGGCCGGCGACAGCGCTTCCAGCATGCTTGGCCAGATCGGCGGCCTGATCGCGCCGCTTCTGCGCCCCCTCGGCTTCGGCACCTACCAGGCCGCCTCCGCCCTCCTGACCGGCCTGATCGCCAAGGAATCGGTCGTCTCGACCCTGAGCGTCCTCTACACGCCCGAGGCGTTTGCCAGTGCCTTCACGCCGCTCACTGCCTATGCCTTCATGGTCTTCGTCCTGCTCTACACGCCCTGCATCGCCGCCGTGAGCGCCTTGCACCGGGAGATGAACAGCACGCGCTGGACGCTCGCCGCCATCGGCTTCCAGACCGGAACCGCCTATCTCGGCGCCCTGCTGGTCGCCCAGTCGGCCAGCCTGCTCACGCTCATCCCCTATCTGGCTGTCGCCCTGCTGGCCATCTATGCCCTGTCGATCCTCACCCGCCTGTTCCGCCGCAAGGGCGCCGTCTGCACCTGCGAAGCCAGCGGCCCGGCTGCCGCAGATGCTGCGGCAGCGGTCTCCGATGCCAGGGCTGCCCGCTCAGCGCTGGCCCAGTCAGTCTGCGGCCACAGCTGCGCCGGATGCACGGGCGGCTGCCCCACCTGGATCAAGCCAGTC
>CAYOHO010000234.1:0-4278 GCA_964403755.1 uncultured Oscillospiraceae bacterium | reverse complement strand
TGCCGGTGACCAGCACCGTCGCCACCAACGTGGTGACGCTGACCTGCCGCTGGAAGGGTGCGACCGGGAACGACATCACCGTCCTGGACAGCTTCCGTGGCAATGCCGGCGGCGAGTTCCTGCCGGCGGGCGTCAGCCTGGCCTATTCCGGCAGCGGCCTGCTGACCGGCGGTGCGACCAACCCGACGCTGACCGGCACGGTGATCACGGCGATGGGTGACGAAGAGTACGACTACGTCATTCATCCCTACACCGATAGCACCTCGCTCGATGCCTTCCAGACCGAGTACAACGACTCGGTCGGGCGCTGGTCTTGGGCGCGGCAGGTCTATGGCCACTGCTACACGGCCCTGCGCGGCACGCTGTCGGCGCTGACCACGGCCGGTGCGCTGCGCAATGATCCGCACCACACCATCGCCGGCATCGATGTCGATTGCCCGAATCCGTCCTGGGAATATGCCGCTGCCTACGGTGGCCGCAATGCTGTGTTCCTGAACGTTGATCCGGCCCGCCCGACGCAGACCGGCGAGCTGACCGACATCCTGGTGCCACGCGCAGGCAAGCGCTTCCTGCTGACCGAGCGCCAGTCGCTGCTCAACTACGGCATCGCCACCAGCTTCGTATCCGGCGGCCTGCTGCGCATCGAACGTGCGATCACGACCTACCAGAAGAACAGCTGGAACCAGGCGGACCCGAGCTACCTGGACAGCGAGACGATGCACCAGCTCACCGAGATCACGCGGCGCCTGCGCTACGCGATCACGCAGAAGTACCCGCGGCACAAGCTGGCTAACGACGGCACCCGCTTCGCTGCCGGCCAAGCGATCGTGACGCCGAGCGTCATTCGTGGCGAGCTGCTGGCTGAGTACGCGGCGATGGAAGAGATCGGCCTGGTCGAAAACGCCAAGGCCTTCGCCAAGTACCTGATCGTGGAGCGGGACAGCAACAACCCGAACCGCGTGAACGTGCTGCTGCCGCCCGACCTGGTCAATCAGCTGCGCATCTTCGCGCTGCTCAACCAGTTCCGCCTGCAGTACCGCGCGGACGCTTAACCCATCCGGCCGGCCCGCCCCGTGGCGGCGCCGGTCATCAATACATAGGAGACCGTCATGGGTCAAAAAGTCGCAGGTATCTGCTACATCAAGCTGGACGGCCAGCAGCTCGAAGTGTCGGGTGGCGTCGAGTGCCCGCTGCTGGACGTCAAGCGCGAGGCCGTCATGAGCCTGTCCGGCGTCGCCGGCTACAAGGAAACCGCCATCAAGCCCTTCGTGAAGCTGTCTGCCAACTTCACGCCGGACTTCCCGCTCGACCTGGTGCGCAACAACACCGAGATGACCATCACCGCCGAGTTGGCGAACGGCAAGGTCTATACCCTGTCCGGTGCCTGGCTGGAAGGCGAGACCAGCGCCAAGGGTGACGACGGCACCGTCGACCTCGAGTTCGCCGGCCTCAAGGGGATCTGGCAATGAGTACCGTGCCGCTCTCGAAGCCGATCACGGCACACGGCGAGGAAACCGCGGAACTCAACTTCCGCGAGCCGACCACCGAGGACGTCATGCAGATCGGCGTCCCGCAACTGCTCATCCCGAGTGCCGACGGCGAGTCCGTTGGCGTCGAGGTGCGCACCAAGGTCGTCGGGCAGTACATCGCCCGCCTGGCCGCCATCCCCATGTCCAGTGTCAAGCAGCTGTCGATCAAGGACTTCAACGCCTGCACGGGTGTGGTGATGGGTTTTTTCAACGGTGGGGCCGAGTAAGCCCCGAGCAGTTCGTCGATCGCATGTTCGAGGTCGCCTACTTCTGGCACCTCGACCCGGCTGTCGTGCTGGCCATGCCGCTCAGCCGGGCGCGTCTCTATGAGCGCCAGGCCGAGCGCATTGCCGAATCGATGAAACCGCCGGAGCGGTAAGGAGAATCAGGTGGCAGACAATTGGCAACTCAAGGCGGTGCTGTCGGCCAACGCCCAGGGCATGATCAAGGCGCTGGGCGACGTCGGCAAGATGGCCAAGAACACCCGCAAGTACCTCGCGGACATCGCGGGCGCGGCCGGCAACCTTGGGCAGCGGATTGCGCTGCCGTCTGGCCTGATTGGCACCCTGCTCGCCGGATTTTCCGGGGCGGCGGTAAAGGATGCCATGGTGGGCCTCGCCGACCTCGAGGACGAGGTCTCAAAGTTCACCGCAACCACCGGCATCGCCGGCTCTGAGTTCAAGCGCTTCCAGTACCTGGCCAAGCTCTCCAACGTCCCGTTTGAGAGCTTGACGGGTAGCATGGGCAAGCTGAACAAGCAGATCTACGACGCCGCTAACGGCAAGGGCAAAGACCTGGCCGGCCTGTTCTCGCGGCTTGGCATCAAAATGCGCGACAGCAATGGCCAGCTCCGCTCAGCGGCCGACATGCTGCCTGAGCTGGCCGACGCATTCCAGCGCAACGAGAATCCGGTCGTCCGGGCGCGCATGGGCATGGCTCTGTTCGGCAAAAGCTGGCAGGAAATAATGCCGATGCTGGCCGAAGGATCGGCCAAGATCAACGAGCGGATGGCCCGCTTCAAGGAGCTGGGGCTGGAAGTCAAGGATGTCGGGGCCTTCGACCGGCAGATGGAGGCGGCCGGTAAGTTCGGCGACAAGCTCGACGACCTGGGTTTCGTCGCCAAAGGCTTCCAGAACACCATCGCCGCTGGCCTGCTGCCGGTCATCACACCGCTTATCGATGACCTGATCAAGTGGGTGGTGGTGAACAAGGATCTGGTCGCTGGCGAGGTCAAGGCCTTTGTCACCGACCTGGCGCAGAGCCTGCGCAGCACCGACTGGAGTGGCGTGATCAATGGCGCCCGCAGTTTCGCCCACGGGATCGGCGTGCTGGTC
The DNA here is from genome assembly GCA_964403755.1 of uncultured Oscillospiraceae bacterium. Lineage (GTDB taxonomy): Bacteria > Bacillota > Clostridia > Saccharofermentanales > UBA5734 > JAXGXQ01. Next base: position 1,415 of record CAYOHO010000234.1, on the reverse strand, counting down.
GATTGGCTGGGCGGGGCACGCAACGCGCTGATCGCCTTGGTCGTCGTGATGAATGCGCAGACCCTGGTGGCGATCGCCGGCCTGATCGGCGCCCTCGGTCGGGCCGGGTTGGCGTTTCTCGGCATGGCGGCCAAGGCCTACCTCGCCGGCAACGCCTCGGTGTTGTCGATGCTTCGGATTGCGGCGGTGGCGATTGCAACAGCCGGCCCGATCGGTGTCATCGGCGCGGCTTTCACCTGGCTGGCCGGATTGGCGGCCGGGGCCGGCGGCATCATCAGCGGGGCCATGGGCGCCGTCAGCCTCGCCATTCGCGGCATCGGCGCGGCACTGATGGCAAACCCGCTTGGGATCATCCTCGGCCTGGCTACGGCCGCAGTGCTGATCTGGCAGAACTGGGACAAGGTCAAGGAGTGGTTCTCCAGCTTCTTCGACTGGATCGGCGAGAAGTTCCAGTCGCTGCTTGGCTGGGCCGTTGACCTGGCCAAGGCAGCTGCCTCGATCTTCGGCGGCGGTGGTGGCATGGACTACCAGCAGGTCGCCGGCACGGCCACCGGGCCGAGCGCCCCCGGCGGGGCAGTGACGCGCCCGTCGCTGACCGGTGCACAACAGGTCCGGGCGTCCGGCCAGATCGATATCAACATCAACGGCGCGCCGCCTGGCACGCGTGTCGAGCAGGTCAAGAAAACGGGTGACGTGCCGATCCGCACCGATGTCGGCACCCGCTCCTACGCAATGGGAACCTCCTGATGGCTGAAGAAGAACGCCTCTCCGACAACCTGCTGCCGGCGTCGTTTCGAGATGTGGCCTTTCATGTGGCCACCAACGATATCGGCGCCGGCCGCCGCGTCCAGGTGCATGAGTATCCGCAGCGCGACAAGCCCTACGTCGAGGATCTCGGCCGCGCCACCCGCGATCTGGAATTCACGGCGGTGCTGGTCGGCGAGGACTATGTCGACCAGGTCAATGCGCTCCTGAAGGCCCTGGAGACACCCGGGCCCGGCACCCTGGTGCATCCGTGGCTGGGCGAGATGGAAGTCGCGCTCAAGGACAAGGGGCGCGTCACCTTCGACAGCGGCCTGGGCAAGGCGACCCTGCAGCTGTCGTTCGTCGAGTCCGGCGAGCTGGAATTCCCGACGGCCGCGACCTCGACGCAGCAGGCCAGCCGCAACGCGGCCAGCGCGCTCGAGCAGTCGGCGGTCGATGCCTTCATCGATCAGTTCTCGGTGAAAGGCTTCCAGGACTTCGTTACGGCTGCCGCCACCGGCAATCTCGGAAACCTGCTCGGCATTGCGTCGCGCTCGGAGATCGGCAAGCTCCTCGGCTTTGCCAATGGGCTGGCCAACACCCTCAGCACGGTGATCGCGCTGGTCACCTATCCGAGTTCGCTTGGCTACAAGCTGATGAGCATGTTCGGC